>JBBRVV010000015.1:0-13832 GCA_038246525.1 Pseudanabaenales cyanobacterium | reverse complement strand
GGCAGTTGGTTCTGCTAGTGGGGCGATCGCTGGCTGGATCAGTAAAAAATATCCCGATTTCACGCCTGAAGAAATTTTAACTAGAGGCAAGATCAAAGAGCTACAGGAATACTTAGAAGAGCAAGGAGTAACTTTTGATATCTGAATTAGATTGTAAGTAAATTAACTTCACTAGATAGAGGTCTGATGGTGCTATGTTCCCAGCTTTAGCCTTCAAGTAACCAGCTTGGTCACTGTGGGTAGATAAGAAGTCAGTCTTCAGTTTAGACGATAGGGCTTGCGCCTACATTATTTGGACAGTTAAGCTAGCCTTGGAAGGCTTGGCTCCAGTGGTTATTTACGCACTGGTTACCATGATTTACACTAAACGAATCGCAACCTTTTGTTTAGTTAAAGTATTAAGGTGAATTCCTAGAAAGATTCAACCTACTACTTTCAAGATAGGGGTGCAGGGCGTATCCCCACGATGGGTTTTAAAGCTGTAATCCCTGGGTAATTTGTTTGTTAGAAACCGCTTAAATTTTGTGGAAGTAGTTTAAATCTTCACACCTGATCGCTGAGCTAGCCAGATTTCCCAGCCGCGAATAATCACCGACCGACTACGACTACTAACCCCGTGGGGTGGTTGAACTAAGACGGTAAATAAACCTAAGCGATTTCCCACTAAAGTATCAGTAAATAAGCGATCGCCTACCATTGCCACCTGTGCAGGTTCAAAAGCCATTGCCTCTAGCGCCTGACGTACTACTCGGCGTGAAGGTTTGCCCGCCCGACTGCGATAAGGTAAGTCAAAATTTCGAGCAATTGTCTGGATGCGGCGATCGCTAAAGTTATTACTAATCAGCCAAATCGGGAAACTTTGACGCATTCGATCTAACCACTCTTTTGCCTCTGGGCATGGTTCTAGGTCATGTTCACCCACAATTGTGTTGTCTACATCTAGGATTAAGCCACGAATGCCATTTTCTGCCAGTAGCTGATCACCCAGTAGCCAAATGCCCCCAGGTAAAATCAAATTGGGTGTAATAAATCTGAGAGCAGACATAGACTAAAACATCATTTGCGAAAGATTATATGCTTGATTTTGGCTGTTGCATGATAGCAAGCTGATTTTGCTAATTTAAGGAATTAAATCCATTTCAGAGGCTGTGCCCCTAATCTGCTGATCTTTTACACCAAGTCTTAATTTTGCGGATAAAGTGATGCCAAAGCCGCCCACCGCTTATCTACTTGACTAGCTGCATTAGGCACTGTGTCCACGAAATCTAGTTCAGGTGCATCGGGAGCGATTTTTTGAAATGGAATATTTAAGCAAAGCTGTTCATATAACCAAGCAGCGGGATCAAAGTAGCTATGAGGCTCAAGGGTTTCGGTTAGATCGCTGAGACTTACTTCAATTTCTTTGGCATATTGATTGGCGGGGATTTCCTCTTGCAGCAAAATTAGCTCTTTGGTATCAACTTCCAAGCGGTGATTAAACTGCACTAAGGTGCGATCGCAAGTTAGGGTCATGATCGTCCAGGCCCTTGCCTGCACTTCCAAAAAATTTCCGCCATGACGTACTTTCATTACGCCTTGCACAGGGGTAAGGGTTTCTAATTCGGGCATAAATTGCTTAAATTCGAGCGTGACGGTGGCATGGTCTGCCCTGGCAATCTGCGGGATTAAAATCTTTTCCATATCTATGGCCTCGCTCACGGCTGCTAATGTTTGGGGTATTTACCACCACCAAACTATAACAAATTACCTAGTTTTAACTTTAGTTGACAGGAGCTACTCCAAAAAATTCGACAAGAATTTTGAGGTCAGAGATTCTAAAATTAGAATTAACCAAAAAGTTGTTGTAATTTCTTCGTATATCTGTTACATTTCTTCATGTAGGGTAAATACAACTTCAGGTACAAAGCAATGGAAAATGATAATCGTAACGTATGGTCATGGGGCTTTACTGCTGGTGCTGAAAATTGGAATGGTCGTTTAGCTATGATTGGTTTCGTCGCTGCATTGGGTACTGAGCTTGCTACAGGGCAAGGTGTATTGCACTTCTGGGGCTTAATCTAAATTCAATCTGAGTTAAGAGCTTAGTTAAGTTTGTGTAAAGCTCTAAGATTTTAACTTTAAGTTAATTTATAAGTATTCTTGAGTGGGAATGATATTTTCTCACTCTATTTTTTTATTCAAACATTTGAGGACAGCGATCGCGTAACTCAGCATTTAGTCTAGGCAGTTGCGATCGCATTTCCAAGTACCATTCTCTTCTTTGTTGAAAGTGTTGAGACATCAGCCGATTCCCCTTGACCCAATTGTAGGCATTTTCGGCGATTTTTTGACGCAGACTATGATTGCGAATTAGTTCAATTAATTTCTCTTCAAATTCTGTGGGAGAATGATAAACCATGCCCGTTTCCCCTTCCGCAATTGAATCTTGATAAACCACAGGGCTAGCAAGGGCGACAGTGCCATGACCAGCATGTTCGAGAAATTTCAAATCAGATTTCATGCGATTAAATTGCGTATCATTCAATGGCAAAATGCCAATATCGCAACTATGTAAAATCTGCTGATACTTCTCGTAGGCGCACCAGGGCGTAAATTGCTTATGTTTAGTTGCTAATGCTTCAAAAAAGGCGCGATCATGAATCACCTGCACTTGCACCTGTTGGAATTTTCGCAAAACTCGATTTAAAGCGGTCATGATCGGTTCCCAGTCGGCTTGACGGTTGAGAGCGCCAAAAAAGAGGGAAACTTGTGATTTCTTTTGATAGACTCGGCGTTCAGGTAAAAAAGCCAACTGATTTGCAAATACTGTGACATTGGGATTCCATTGCTTTAAGTGTTCGGCTAGAGTAGGCGTGCTAGTTTGGACACAATGAGAACTCCAAAATAAGAGATATTTATTGTCTGCATTTTCTGGCCAAAAGTAGGGATCATCATCATGTTCAGCCACGATTAGGTAGTCATTTTTGAGCAATAATTTCTGCTTCTGAATATCTTCGGGATAACGTAAAAGCGCTCTCTGCCAAATCATCACCTTCTCTTCGTCTGGATTGGAGAGATTTAGATTAACTGATTCTCCGACTCGTGATTGGATAATTCGATTCCCAGGATAGGAAGCACTAAAATGATCTGGCTCTAATACCCGCACCCGATCGCAACCGATGGGAGCCGCAATAAAGGTGTGAATCAGTAGCTTTCGCAATGGGAAGAGATTTTTATTGGCGCGGAACAAGAATCCTTGGGTAAGTAATATGGTGGGAATTTGGGCTGAAGGCATTCCCAAATGTTCTAAAACTGGCTGGATTAGATTGATAAACTGATTGGCTTTGGTTTTATCGGCAGAATTTTCTGGATCTGCTTGCAATTCAACCAGAGAGAGAGAAGCTTCTATTTCTTGCCTTAGTTGAGTTAGAGATAGAGTAGAAATGTCGGGATTCCCTGATAAGTAAGAAGTTAGTGCTCTCCAAAAATAAAGATTACGACAGTAACCGATCGCTATTCCTGCGGGCTTAAGAAATTTGATCTGAGAAGAGAGATTTTCTGAGCGAATATTTAAGTTCTTATTTAATTCGGCAAAATCAGAATATACCAAACAATCCACTGAATCTGTTGAGATTTGATCTAAATCGGTTAGATTATCGATCTGCACATATTTACCAAAAGGATTAATTGTCTGAAAACTCTCAGCTAGTCCTGGTAATTTGCCTACTTCTACCACTAAGGCAGCATCCGCAGGTATCAGTTTAAGTAATTTAGGAGCTAGTTCAGACATAGGGAAAATAAGATATTAAATTAGGAAATTAAATATTTTGGAGAATCTGTTGATGTAGCCCAGCGCGATCGCTTAGAGATAGCAAACTATCATTACTCAAAGGCTCACCATTCAGATAATGTTCTAGCCAAGCTTGGCAAATTAAATTGGGATCTTCAGGCAAATCTGCTAATTCCCAACCAGGCATTCCTAATTCTTGCATTAAATAGGAAACCTTTGGATCGTAGCTAATCGCCCAACAACGACAACCTTCTGCGGCTGCCATAATCAATCCATGTAGTCGCATGGCAATCATCATATCCACTCCGCGAAAAATTCCTTTGAGCAACCGTGGATCACTTTCCCGAATAATCTCACTTTTTTGCGGCAGAGCATTATGAATTTGCTGGGCGATTGCCTGATCTTGACTAGGCTGAAACGGCACAATTAAAATATAAGCGTCGGTGGCTTTTTGGAAAGATTTTAAGGCTTGAATCAAAAGATCGAGACGGGAAGGAGTCAATTGGCGATGCGATCGCCAAGTCACGGCAATTCTAGGCGCTGGCAGATCCCACAGGTGGGGCAAAGGTTTGGAATTTAACGCCCAAACTGGGTCGGGAGCAACCTGAGATTTTATACCCCAATTTTTTAGCTGCTGTGCCGAATAATCATCCCGCACACTAACCCGATCGCAGTTTTGTAAGGTCTTTCTGGCAATCCATTGACTCAAAGGTTGATCAAGCGGCCCAATTCCCTGTGCCCAGGCAACAGTTTTTAAGCCCATTTTTTGGGCCAGACCCATTAAGCCCCCATAATAAATAGGGTTTCGCAGACTAGTAGAGTCCTGCATTAGACTGCCGCCGCCCCAAATAAATAATTCTGAGCGTTTTAAGCTTTTAATGATGCTCAGAGCCGAGTTGCGATCGCTGCTTTCCACTTGATGAAGTTTTTCCGTAGCTTGGGGATTTCCCGAAAGTACCAAAGGTTGATAGCGATCGCCCAGCATTTGTAGCAATGTTGCCAAAAGTGCCTCATCGCCGCCGTTTCCCTTGCCGTAGTAGCCACATAGCAATGCGCGTTGCATATTCCGCTCTCACGCTTTGCCAAAATCAGTTCTAATATAGTTTAGGGCACAAAGCCAACTAGCCAGAGAAAAGATGGAAAGCTGTAGAAATCTGCTACTTGATTTAATTGTGAGCGAGATCGATCGCCAGGCAAACGAGTCTGGAGGGCGCTTGCAGCAGCAGTCAAGTATCAATGAAATCGTGATCTATGCGCTCAATCAACTTCCACCTGTCTATGTGGCGACTGAAAAAGACTGGCGAATTCAACTTGACCTCGCTCAAGCTAATTCCCGCATTGCGATTGAAGATCAGGTCCATTACGCGATCGAAAACCTTTGGGTTAATCCCCAGCGCAATTATGTGATCAATCCTGCCGAGCAGGAACTACCAGCTAGAGCCTTATTACTATTGCAAAAACAATTGGCTGTGCAAAACCTCACCTGGATGCAACTACCAAACCTACTGAAGTTGATTCTTGAACAGAAACTTACAAAAAAATCAGCGCAAATTCCTGAGCAAACGCAATTATCAGCAGAATATCAAAGTTATATCCTACCCGCCAAGTTTTACTGTTTCAATGCCCTACGTCTACCCGTAACTCGTCTGATCCTGCAAAAGTTGCGCCGTTTCCCGCCTGAAATTGTAAACAAAACGCGGTTAGAAGAAATTGTGGCAATGGCACTCAATCAGCTACCACCGATGTATGGCGGTAATGAAGAGGAAATGACTGCCCTGCGGCAGCGAGCAAAACAAGAATTGGGTAGTAAGTTCGAGCGGGTGATAGATCTAGCGGTACAGTCTGCCAAAAAAGACTTCTTCGATCAGCGATCGCCGCTATTATTCGAGCAAATCAAGAGCAATCGCCGCGAGGCAATGGATACTCTCAAGCTCTTTTTTCGAGATACTCAAGTGAATTGGCGCAGTTGCCCTGATTATGTAGAGAATGCTCTAGAAGAAGCAGCCCAAGGGAATATGGTTTGGCAAGCTTAGCGATCATCTAACTCGCGCATGATTTCTACGCCACGCGATAATCCTAGACGAGTAGCGCCTGCGGCAATTAACGCCTGTGCCTGTTCTAAAGTGCGAATTCCGCCAGAGGCTTTGATTCCTGCTCTGCCTTTGACAATTTGCGCCAACATTTCCACCTGTTCTACTTTTACGCCGCCATGCCAACCAGTATGGGTTTTGAGCCAGGCTGCCCCTGCATCTAAACAAATCTCCGCGGCTAATTTTTGTTCGGCGATCGCTAATAAATCCATTTCTAAGATTGCCTTCACCCCTGAGCCTGTGGCTTCACAAATTTGGGCAATTTCTTGATGTACACGGTCTGCTTCGCCAGCTTTTAGCCAAGCCAGATTGATCATTACATCTAGTTCCTCCGCACCATTGTCTACTGCTTCTTGGGCTTCGTATAACTTAGTGGCAGAAGTGTTTGCTCCTGTGGGAAAGCCAATGACGGTACAGACTTTAGGCTTTTTATTATGCAAAAACACGACCGCTTGCTTGACATAGCAAGGATAAACACAAACAGATGCAAAGCCATAGCGATCAGCCTCAGCACAAAGTTGATCGATCTGTTCAGGACTGGCGGTACTGTCTAATAAAGTGTGATCGATATAGGCAGTCGGGTTGACATTATCTGCGTTCATAATCTGTCTAAGTCACTAATAGCCTAGATTATAGTTGCGCTTGCTCTCATCTAACTTTAAGATTAGATATGTCTCACCAGATCGGCTTGAGATGTTTTTAGTAAAAGTGGAAAGTTAATAGATAAAAGTGGAAAGTTTACAAGTATTTGATCGCGACCTTGACGCTGAGAGGCTGCAACTATATCTCGATTCTGAGGTTTTGGCGATCGATACAGAAGCAATGGGACTGATTCCTCGACGCGATCGCTTATGTTTAATTCAGATCTGTAATTCCCAGGATCAAACTAGCCTGATTCGCATTCCCCCTGGCGTAAATTCTGCCCCTAATTTAAAGAAGTTAATGGAAGCAGAGAAAATTACTAAGATTTTCCATTTTGCCCGCTTCGATGTAGCAATGATGAGAGCACATTTAGGAATTGAGACTAATCCAATCTTTTGTACTAAAATCGCCAGTAAACTTGCCCGTACCTATACAGATCGACATGGGCTAAAAGAATTGGTGAAAGAACTAGAGAAAGTGGAACTTGATAAAACCGTGCAGAGTTCAGATTGGGGAAATGTACATGAATTGGAACCCGAACAGTTGAATTATGCTGCTAATGATGTGCGTTATTTAATTCCTATACGCAAAAAACTAATCAAGATGCTAGACAGAGAAAATCGCCACGAATTAGCTAAAGCCTGTTTTGCCCATATTCCCACGGTAGTCAGCTTAGATCTGTTGGGCTATGCTGATATTTTTGCCCACTAAACCCTTATGTTAGACGGTACAAATCTTTATTTAATTGGGATGATGGGAGCAGGTAAAAGCACGATCGCTAAACAACTTGCCCCACGTTTGGGCTATCAATTTATCGATACGGATAATCTGATCGAAAGCTATGTGGGAATGGAAATTCCTGAAATCTTTGCCGCCCATGGTGAAGTGGAATTTCGCACAATCGAAAGCCAAGTATTAGCTCAAGTTTCGAGTTTTACTAGATTAGCGATCGCTACTGGTGGAGGAATTGTTTTGAAGGCTTCAAATTGGTCGCACCTGCGAGATGGAATTGTGGTGTGGCTAGATGTGGATTTAGAAGTTCTCTTTCAGCGGCTCTTGTCTAATTCAGCCCAAAGCCCAAATCAAAATAAACGACCTTTATTAAATACCGAGAATCCCTTTGCCACCCTACAGACAATCTATCAACAGCGTCAAAGACTTTATGCCCAGGCGGATATTCGCCTAGAAATTAGTGCAGAGGATCATTTAAATCAAGTGGGCGATCGCTTGCTCGAAGTTTTAGCAGAAAGAATAGAAATTAATCGATTAAAATCTAAATAAAGATTATTAAGGAGCGAGATTATGCGAGAGTCAGTAATTTATCAGGAAATCCTGCTGGAAGGAGAAGCTAAAGGAGAAGCCAAGGGTGAAGCTAAAGGCAAAATAGAAGCTACGTTTCAAATTGCGCTTAATATGCTTAATTCAGGGGTATCGGTAGATTTGGTGAGCCAATATACAGGGCTGAACCTAGAACAAATTTAAACATTAGGCAAAAGCTAGAGGTTTAGAAAAATATTCGATAAAAGCGTGGAGAAGCTTAATCCCATTTTAAGATTTGGACAATTTGTTTACACACGATTACAGGACAGAGTTTCACCAATATTCTAAGTTTTTTTTAGAGTATTCCCGATTAGGCTAATTCACCTAGCACTCATCGCCTGCGAGTAAGAAGATGGTTGCGTATTTTTTATAATAACTGTAAATGGGCACGATAGATAGATCCTCCTTGGGCGATCGCGTATTCTTCTCTCTCGGTCATAATATGTTCGGGATAGACATTCTGATCAGCGAAGTTACCTTTTCCTGCCAAGTTGATAAATTGCGGATTTTGCTCAAAGGATCTAAGCATTTCCCTTGCCACGGGTTGAATATCGGACTGCAAGAGAATTTGTGCGCCATTTGCTAGAAGCGGAAATAGATCCTCTACTAATTGCGGTTGAACCGTGCGGCGTTTATGTTGACGGCGTTTGAACCAAGGATCGGGGAATTGAATGGTCACCTGTTTGATTTTTCCAGGCGGTAAGAGATCAGCCAGAGAGACATTCACATTACAGAAGAGATAGTGAAGATTCTTTAGACCTAATTCTGCTTGAATGGCGATCGCTCGATCCACTAAAGGTTCTCTAATTTCCAATCCTAAGAAATTCCATTCGGGTTGCTTTGAAGCGATCGCTAATAGGTAGCCGCCCTTACCACAGCCAATATCTAGGCTTAGGGGTTTTTGCCAATCGTCATAGATTCCCTGCCAGTTTGGTGGTGGCGTAGGATTTTGGTACTTATGGGAAAGGGGATTGACGTGTTCTCTAACGCGAATAACGGGCATAATTTTAACTGCGACTCTTCAACCAAGTATTTACGCGGGCAAGGGTAGAAATAGCAGTTCCTGCCAGCCGATCAGCAATTATGTTAGTAAGTTGATTGCGTTTCTGTTTCTGTTGCCATTTGAGAAATTCCTGGTTATAGGCCTCGCTTTCGGTTTGGAAAGTTGCCCAAGCCTTCAAACCCATTACCATTCCCCAAATCACCAAAGGATAAATTGACCAAGTAACTTGATGGGAAGTGAGTAGATTTAAGCCAATTAGGGTCGCGTTCACTAAGCCAAATTTGAGCATACTGTCGTTAAATTTTCGCTTTTGATCTAGAGCAAAGATTGCTTTCTCTTGGTTGATCAGCTTTGCTTTGCGCCATTCCTGTTCAGCTAGTTGAAATTCCGACTCATTTACGCCCAATTCTGCGGCAATTTCCCGCAGTTGATCACGAGAGAGTTTTTGATTGCGATCGCTATATTTGGTCATTGCCATTTGCAAGATTTGCTGTGCCTGGACTTCATCGTATTCGGTCATAGTTAGCCTCCATATACTGTCAGATTTCTATTATAACGGGAGTATGATCGCTGGGCTGTTCTTTGTGGCGTGGTTCTACATCTATCCAACAAGCGATCGCCTTCTCATACAAGTCTGCCGATAGATAATGATGATCGATCCGCCAGCCCCGATTGCGAGTAAAACCGCCTGAGCGGTAATCCCACCAACTATAATGCCCAGGCTCAGGCGTGAATTTGCGAAAAGCATCTTTAAATCCTAGCTCTAGCACTGTTCTCAAGGCTTCTCTTTCAATATCCGTAGACATTACCTTTGCTTCTCTTCCCTTGGCATTATGAATATCAATATCTTCCAGCGCAATATTAAAATCACCGCATACTAGCAATAGAGGATTTTGGCTCAAAAGCGCTTGCAAATAGAGTTTCAACATTGCCAACCATGCCAATTTATAGATATACTTCTCGCTGCCAACTTCTGAGCCGTTTGGTACATAGAGATTCACAATCGTTACACCATTTAGAGTGCTGCAAATTACTCTTTTCTGCGCCTCAAATTGCTCTAATTCTGGTAAGTTCTCTAACATTGCGTCAAATCCTAGTTTTACCTGTGCTAAGGGCTGACGTGAAGCGATCGCCACACCGTTATAGGATTTCTGCCCATAAATCTGTAAATGCCAACCTAGTTCCTGAAAAGCGGCTAAGGGAAAATCTGCATCGATTACCTTCGTTTCCTGTAGACACAGCACATCTATTTTGGGATTCTGCGCCAACCAAGATAATACTTGAGCCAGCCGAGTGCGAATTGAATTTACGTTCCAAGTGGCGATTTGCATTGCTTAATATTGAATTAATTTGAATTGATCTCTGAGATACTGTATTCAGTAAGTTTAGTTTAAGTTTATTGGGAGCAGATAAATTGTTGCAAGATCTTCAAGCGATCGCCCTAGAATTTCAAACTTGGCTAGATCTAGATCCAAATGTGCAGCAGGATTTGACTGGGCTCAAACCGCTATTATTTCGGCTAGGGAATCTAATTCAAAATTTGGCAAATGAGCCAGAACTACTGCCATATAGTGTGGAGATGAATAAACAGATCCGTCTTTTAGACTCAGACCTAGCGATGTTAGCCACAGCCCGTCAATCCGAAAAAAGATTCATCCGTCAAGCTCAAATATTTACGCGCCTAAAACTCTTGCTCAGCTACTGTAATTCTTGCCTATCAATTTTGGCTACCAACTTTAAAGAGCAAAACTGTGATCAATTGTTGTTATCCTCTGGCGATCAAGAAAATAATATTACAATTTAAATCAATACTGGAATTTTTATGACTTTTGAAGAAATGCAAATTATCCTCGCAGGTGTTGTTGTAAGCCAAGCCAGAACTGATGCTAACCAAGCCAGAACTGATGCTAACCAAGCCAGAACTGATGCTAACCAAGCCAGAACTGATGCTAACCAAGCCAGAACCGACGCTAACCAAGCTAGAACTGAAGAAAATCAAGCCAGAACTGAAGAAAATCAAGCCAGAACTGAAGAAAATCAAGCCAGAACTGATGCTAACCAAGCTAGAACCGACGCTAACCAAGCCATAACCGAAGAAAATCAAGTCAGAATCGAGGCAAGCCAAGTCGCTTTTAGAGACAACATGGAACTGATGCGCCAAGATTTAGCCAATACTCAGATGATCGCTAACAGTAATGCTAGAGCAATTGAGGCTACTGCCAACCAACAGGCACATGATCGAGAACAGCTTACTCAACTCAAAGAACTGCAAGCCAATACTCAACGACAATTGGTGGAGTTTATTCGATTTGTGGCAGATTACGGTGAAACTACGAACCGCCGTTTAACTACATTGGAAGACCGACAGTAACAATTTAGAGAAATAAATCATGGATTGGCACAAAACAACTTTAGAGACTTTGAGCGTGATCGACCAGCAAATTGGCAGCCATAGTTCTTCGCCTGCTGAGTATGAGATTTTACGTCAGGTGATTCAGGCTACGGCGGATTATGAATATCAAAATGTGTTGCGATTCTCAAATTCAGCTTTGCAAGCAGGGGCTAGTGCGATCGCTAACCGCTTACCAATTATTGTGGATACATCAATAGTGATGGCAGGAATTATGCCTAAAGTGCGGGCTACCTTTGCCAATCCTGTGTTTTGTGCTGCCGAAACTAGTACCCGTCCCCAACAGGAACGTTCCGCCATTGACTGGGGCATGGAAACTCTGTTGAAACGTTATCCTGAGGCGATCGCGGTAGTGAGTGAATCATCTACAGCCCTTGATACGGTACTAAACCTTGCCGAGCCAGGAGAAATTGAACCAGCCTTAATTATTGGCGTGTCTAGTAGTTTTAGTCCTACAGATTACAGCAAGCAACGACTACACAAGTCACCTTTTGCCAATATTTATACCGAAGGCTTTAAAGGAAATGCACTAGTGGCGATCGCGATCATTAATGTGCTGCTTGAGCTAACTTGGGAAGCCCAAAACAACAATAGACCATAAAAATAACCCAGGGGTGAGTACCTAGGCTAGATCATTTTGGAATTTGCGTGAAAGTATGCTCACGGCAGATATTGTTTCACCTTAGCCCGAAATCGACTAGCGGAAAAAGTCAGCAATTTTGCCTGGTTTAACTCTGGGCTAATTCAGCTTCTAGCTAACCAACTCAAGTTCGTAATCGACTAAGTGAGTAATAAACTTTTCACCAAATTTGACCATTAGTGGATAGTTGGGGCTAACTGGGCGACCTTTTTTATCTTCCACCAAGCCAATTATTTCCCCTGTCAAATTTTGAATATCAAAGGGATTTCCTCGATGTTCAGGATGATGAAACACCACAATCGAATTTTTTACCTGCACGCGATCGCCAATCTTCATAAAAATTTAATAATTAAAAAGTTAATCTTCCATTATCAGCCTTAATGGCACTTAAGTAGATAAGTTTAACTAAAGTGATAAAGATTAGGGTCGCAAGATGCAGATGGAACATCAGCTAAGCCATAAGTCCCACAACAGATCTTAGGTATTTAGGTGAGCGCGATCGCGGGGCTAATATTTAACAATCCTTGAAGTGGCAATTGGGGCGGCAATCCTAGTTTAGTCACATGACCCCAGAAGGCTTCCAGATTATAAAATTCACGCTCATGGGGCATCATCACATGAATAATAATGCTGCCATAGTCGAGCAAGATCCAGCCCGTATCTTCGCTGCCACTAGCATGAAGTGGATGACGATCAAATTCTTCGGCAATTTGGTCTCTGGCGGCATTAGCGATCGCCCGCACTTGGGCTTTAGACAAGCCTGTCACAATTACAAAATAATCGGCTAGGGCAGACACTTCGCCAATTGCCAAAAGTAAAATATCTGTACCTTTCCGATCTTCGGCAGCGATCGCCGCGGCTAAGGACATTTGATAGGTTTCTTCTATACTGTAGTCTGGGCGGGCAATTTGAACTAAGTTAGTGGGCTCAGTAGTGGGAATTTGTTCTGTAATCATTAAGTAATTTTCTCTAATAATGGGTGATTTAGGGATTGTCTGATAAGGCGCTTTCTCTTAGTTTATCGAGAATAGTACGGTCTTCTAGGGTAGAAGTGTCGCTAGTAATCTCTTCGCCAGCAGCTAAGGATCTGAGCAAACGCCGCATAATTTTGCCTGAGCGGGTTTTGGGTAGTGCTTCGGTGAATCTAATTTCTCCAGGTCTAGCGATCGCGCCAATTTCTTGGACAACGTGCTGTTTAAGCGCTTTTTCTAGTTCGGCGGTGGGTGGGTGGGAGCCTTCCAGGATTACAAAGGCAAAAATTTCTTCTCCTTTCAAAGCGTCGGGTTTGCCTACCACAGCCGCCTCCGCCACAGCGGGATGAGAAACTAGCGCCGACTCAATCTCCATTGTACCCAGACGATGACCTGCCACGTTGATCACATCATCTACTCGCCCCATGATCCAAAAGTAGCCATCGGCATCTTGCCTGGCTCCATCCCCTGCGAAGTAGAGATATTTACCATCCTGGGGTGGAATGTGTTCCCAATAACTTTGGCGAAATCTTTCGGGCTCGTTGTAAATCGTGCGCATCATGCCTGGCCAAGGATGAGCGATCGCTAGGTAACCACCTTCATTTGGCGGGACTTGATTGCCCTCAAGATCTACTACTTTTGGTTGGATGCCAGGAAAAGGCAAGGTAGCAGAGCCAGGTTTAGTGGGAATCGCCCCAGGCAGAGGTGTAATCATAATGCCACCCGTTTCGGTTTGCCACCAGGTATCTACAATCGGACATTTGCCACCACCAATTACCCGCTGGTACCAGATCCATGCCTCTGGGTTAATTGGTTCGCCTACCGTACCTAATAATCTGAGGCTCGAAAGATCTCGGGCTTGGGGCAGATGATCGCCCATTTTGATGAACGCCCGAATGGCGGTAGGGGCAGTATAAAAAATATTTACGCCATGTTTTTCAATAATTTCCCAAGTACAGCCAGGATTACTAGCGCGCGGAGCACCCT
>JBBRVV010000014.1:0-14343 GCA_038246525.1 Pseudanabaenales cyanobacterium | reverse complement strand
TTTCGGACTGGGAGGCAGGTTTAGGGCAAATTTTAGATCATCGCCACTGACTAAAGTTAGAGGGTGAGCAATTGGATCATTTGGATCTAGCCACTTTTGTAGCCAGTTATAAGCCAAATCCTGCGATTCTCCTTCAGCGATCGCCAATGCTACTAAGGCAGGAAAAGCATTTCCCATAGCTTGAAACAACTGGTATTGATTTTGGCGCGAAGTAGCAGAATTTACTTGAGAATTTATTTGGGATTTGAATTGAGGCAAATAACGTAGGATCGTCATGCCAAATTTTTGCTCGGCTTTACTCAGTTCCAGTTTTTCGGGCATTCTCTCAAATAGGGAAGTAAGCTTAGTGGTGATTTCAATCGGGCGATCGCTCGCCAGTAGACTAGCAAAATAATCACTTAAAGGGGGAAAAGAATTTTTGAGATTAGCGATCGCTGGATCAATTTTGCCAAAGCGATTTAGATTTAAAGAGTTAAGCGGCAACCAATCTCTGAGAATATGGTCAGAAATCGCACCTATTAACCAATCTTTACCTTCAGATACAGCCAAAAGATAGGTTATTTCGGTAGTTATACGCTCCGCGGCTACTTTTGCTAAGCCACTGGAAAATAGAATAGCGGTAGAGCGAGTGAGCGGCTCAATCTCGAAGCCTAACTGAGCAGCTTGGCGATAACCACGCAAAATCCGAAGGGGATCTGCCGCTAAATTTTCTGGTGCCACCATGCGCACCTTTCGGTTTTGTAGATCTTTTAAGCCATTCTCAGGATCGATTAATTGCTTTAGCCTTTCTGGTGCTAAGAAATCAGGAAGCTGAGAGAAAGATGAGCAATCTAAAGCGATCGCATTCATGCAAAAATCTCGTTTACCAAGATCTGCCTCAATTGAATTGCCTACCTGTTGGGCAAAATCCACAGTTACCTTTGGAAAAACCACCCTGGCAATTTGGCGTTCAGCGTCTAGTAAGACAAATCCCGCCTTATATTTCTGAGCAATTTGCTTAGCTGTTTCTACTGCCCGACTTGGCATTACTAGATCTAGATCTAGTTTAGGCTTCTGACGTTTCTGCGCAACTGGGTCTAAACTCCCTAAAATTTGATCTCGTACCCAACCTCCCACTAAGTAACAAGGCGAAGGTAACTCAGATAGCAGAAAAGGAATCGGATCTGCATTAGCCAATTAGTTTCTCACCCTTTATCAATCGTTGCGAAGCACTGAGAATCTCTTCCTCTAAATAGGGCTTGGTAAAATAGCCACTAGCTCCCAATTGAGCCGCTGTTTGACGATGGCGATCATTACTGCGAGAAGTCAGCATTGAGATTGGAATTTTGTTTAAGGTATTATCTTTCTGAATTCTTGATAACAATTCAAATCCATCCATTCTCGGCATTTCCACATCGCAGAAGATCAAGTCACATGGTAAGCCAGAGCGTAGCTTCTCCCAAGCATCTTGCCCATCTTTTGCTTGTTCCACCCGATAGCCAATCTTAGAGAATGTAAGTGAGAGCAGTTCCCTAACTGTTACTGAGTCATCAACAATTAGAACTAGCGGCTCATGCTTAGCTTCATCTTCACGTAAGAAACCTGATGCCAGCTTCTGTTGATTAACCCTCAATCTGCCACTAGCGATGTCAAATAGTTCTAGTACGTTAGCGATCGCCATTACTTTACCGTCTCCCAAAATTGTTGCTCCTGCAATTCCAGGCGGCTTTGGTACAGGTCCCTCTAAGTTTTTAATTACAATCTCATTCTCTCCCAAGAACTGATCTACCTGGAGAGCCAAGTAATTACCCTCATTGCGCAGGATGATCACCGATAAAACGTCATCTTCCTGCTTGTTATACATACTAGAACGAGTCATCTGACGATTGAATGAGAGCAGTTCAGATAAAGGTCGGAAAGGTAAGATCGTATCGCGCCAAGGTAAACAAGGTTGTCCCTTACTATTGAACTCTACATCTGCACCAGAGATTTCCACTACATCTTCAAATCCATCCACAGGGAAGGCAATACGGTTGCGATCGCTAATACAGAACATAGCCTTAGAAACACTAAGAGTGAGAGGTAGACGAATTGTAAAGGTAGTTCCTTTGCCAACTGCTGATTCAGTATGGACAGAGCCACGAATATCTTCTAAGCCGCTTTTCACAACATCCATGCCAACCCCTCTGCCTTTGAAAATATCAGCTTGAGCTGCCGTGCTGAATCCTGGTTCAAACAGCAAGTCATACACTTCATCATTAGATAGCCCTTTCACTTCGCTTTGAGTGCGCAAGCCCTTTCTAACCGCGCTTTGCTTCACTTTCTCAGGATCAATCCCAGCACCATCGTCACTTACCGCAATTACCGTTTGGTTGCCTTGATGATAGGCTCTTACTGTGATCACGCCAGTATCATCTTTCCCTGCTTGATTTCGAGTCAGCGGGTCTTCAATTCCATGGTCAATTGCATTATTAATTAGATGTACCATTGGATCTTGCAATTGTTCCAAAATCGCTTTGTCAATCAGGGTGTCTCCGCCATGCACGACAATATCTGTTTTCTTTCCTGCCTGTAAAGATCTGTCTCTTACCCCGCGTGGTAGCCTTTCCGAAATTTGAGTAAAGGGCAACATTCTCACTTGTTTTAGATCTTCTTGAATCTGCGTAGTAATTGTGCCTAACTGGCGTGAAACTTGCTCTGCTTCACTTACTACAAACTCAATATCAGAGGAAGATTCCCTTACTTTTACAATCAACTCAATGATCTCTTGGGAAAGAACGTGGAAGTTACTGTAGCGATCAAGTTCATCGGGTTCAAAATTAGTCTCTATTTCGGCTGTACTTTCTTGAGCATTCCCAAAGTTGCTAAAATTAGACATACCTGCCATGTTGGAGAAAGACCTAGGACGACTAATTGCAATAGAATTTTCTAGTAGCGAACGGTCATAATGGTCGCGCATTCGCTGAGAAACATCACTCAATAGCTGCACTTGAAATAACAAGTTGGCAATAAACTGCTGGAGTTTTTCATTGTCACTTTCCAGGAGATTACGGTTAACTACTAATTCCCCCACCAGGTTATTCAAACTATCCAGGTTCTTCACATCCACCTTCATGGTAGAAGAGATTACTCGATCCTTACCACGCGATCGCTCAGCAACCCTACGAGGCTTGATATCAACCACGTTCAATTCGCTAACCCCACCAAGTAATGCTTCAAGATCAGCAAAATCATCACTTGAACCAATGCTTGAATCAGTACTACCAGTGGGCAAAAATCCTATTGCGGCTAAAGACAGTGGGGTACCATCTAGGAAGGAATCTAGTTGATCAAAAAGGGAATCTTGGGTTTGAGAAGCTTGAGATTCACTTAGCATAGAGTCAAGATCATCAAATTCTGAGAATGAGCTTGTGGTTTCAGTCGTAAATGTTGGCTCTATTTCCCGCTCTGCCAAAAAGAAATCAGCTAGATTTTCGACTGTGGAATACTGAGTAGTTGAATTTGTAACTTCAAAATCGGGAGCAAAATCAAATAAGCTATCAATCTGCTCACTTTGATTAAATTGATCTGATATTTGCCCAATTGCTGCCTCTTCTACCTCGTTATCAATAAATAGATTGGGTAAGTCTTCGGTAGAATCTTCCATGGAGCTAAAGAAATCAGCAATACTGAGGTTATTGGTTTCAACAGCATCTTCGCTTACAGTATCATATTCACTGTTTTGATCCTCTATTACCATAGACAAATCCAAATCATTCTGGAAATCGTCGTCTTCGTCAAAGAGCTCAGAAATCACAAAATTATCTTCGTGTGCAAGCTCTTCAGTTTCAAATTGTTCAAGTTCTAGTCGTTCAGGTTCTTCAATGTCGAGTACAAGCTCATTCAATTGCTCTGCTGCTGTACCCGAAGTTTCAACTTGCATTTCATTGTAATCTAAAGTGTCAAAAAACTCTAGATCATCTATCTCTAACGACTCCAATATATTCTGAGAGACTTGTATTAGATCTTGATCCGATTCATCGGCATCACTTCCATCACCAAAGAATTCCGAGAGGGAAATACCTTCTTCTGATTGATCCGCCATAACATTAGTTTCCTGTTCGTTTTCTCCAACTTCTTGGCTGTTGTAGTTTCCGAAGAAGTCTGCCAACTCCAAATCTTCCTCATTTGCTTCTACATCTAAATCCAGATTGGTAAATACTTCGATCCGATCAGGTGGTTCTAAATTTTCTGGATCCTCTAGTTCAAGAGTTTCCAGCAATTCGTTGGCAGGATCTAGTGCGCTTTCCTGAGCAGAATCGCCAAAAAACTCAGAAAGAATAAAGTCTTCATCCTGTTGAAGCTCTTGGGTAGATTCTTGAACTTCTGCCTGTGCCGCCAATTCGGCAGGCTCAATATTGTTGACGAACATCTCAGCTAATGGCAAAATTTCATCGCCTTTCACCAATTCCATCTCAGTAAGCTCTACTTCTACCGTAGATTCTTGAAATTCTTGGGATTGTGAACTAAATTGATTGGCAATATCACTAAAGAAATCTGCCAAGATTAAATTTTCCTCAAGCTCACTTCCACTCTCATCTGAGTCGTCTTCGTTCTCATCAAAAGTATTACTTAGTAATAAATTTTGCTGATCTTCACTAATTTTGCTTACGTCCATTGGTTCAATTTCAAAATTTACTAAATTATCTTCGTCTGCCTCCTCCCCCAACATATAAACTTCCTCCTCACTTGCGAAAAAATTGGAAACAGCCAAATCATCTTCAATTGATTGCTCAGCTTGATCTAAATAATCAATGACATATTCTTCTGGCTCTTCCTCTCCTGCGCGAAAATCGTAAGGGTCAATAGTCTGAATGTCCTGATCATCAACGAAGAAATCGGCTAAGCCAAGATCTTCATATTCAGCTTCAGCTTCAGTAAGCGCCTGCTCTCCATTATCCAAATTGATTAGTATATTAGGCTCTGCCACATCGAGAATCAGGTCTTGCGAATCGTCCAAATCACTTGTAAAGAAATCTCCAACTTCATCCTCTGATCCATAATTTTGTTGCCCAGATTCAAATGTAAATGTTTCAGAATCCTGCTCTTCCAGATTATTTGAGAAAAAGCCCATAAGTTCAAGATTCTCATCCCCTTCTTCCGCTGTCATATCAAAAAAGTCTATTGTATCCTCGGACTCTGTTTCAGCGATCGCTTGATCAAATAGGTCTACTTGATCTACCTGATCTAATAAGTTCTCACCCACTCCATCGAAGAAACCTGTTAAGTCATCAATCTCAACATCTGCTTGATCATCGTCTGCAAAGAAGTCTACGATATTCTCTTCTGAAGGCTGCTGACTTTCGATAATCTCCGAATCAGTCAATTCTTCTTGTCCAGTCATAAAGAAATTACTAATATCTTCATCAAAAGTTTCACTGTTTTTGCCAATCTCTATTCCAGGAATCTCGTATTCAGGAACTTCTTCATTTGCAGCAAAGAAATCAGTCAGAATCTGTTCGTCAAATTCTTTGGTTTGTGTAATTAGCTCTTCATAACTTTCTTCTTCACCTGATACAAATTGATCTAGCTCAAATTCATCTGTAATAAAAAAATCTATCAGGTTCTCTGCTTCTTCTATTTGCTCGACTTGTTCGACCTGATCAACTTGAGCGATCGCTTCATCCGTTGTTTTTTCATCAGCAAAGAAGTTGACAATCTGATCTGTTGACGTATCCTCTTCGCTAATTATCTCTTTATCATCTGTGACAAAGAAATCTATAAGATTACTTTCTTTTACTTGACTTTCCATAGCTTGAATTTGATCGAATTGAGGAGCTTCTTCAATCTCTTTATTCTCTGCAAAATGTTCAGCAAGTAACTCAGTGCCCTGAGCGATCGCCAACTCTGAATTTTCTATTTGGTTGTCAGTATCAACCTCATGGAAGACAAAACTTGCCAAATCGTCTACCTGCTCTTGCTCATCAGCTAAATCGGTAGCAAAGAAATCAGGAGTATTTTGATCGCTATTCACTCCACTTGGAGAGTCATTACTTAAAATGTTCTCCGAAATTTGAAGCTCAATTTCATCGTCAAATTCATCAATGGCAAAGAAGTCAGCGATCGCTTCCTCTTTGGAGCTTTCATCAGAATTTACAAGTTCTAGTTGATCATCATTAAACTGATCGCTTGTTTCACCCCAAATATTAGACTCAGGCTCAAATTCAAGCCCAGATTCAGCAAGGTTCAAGTCATCCCAAAACTCTGCTTGACTGCTCTCACTATCTACCGCTGCTCCTACTAATCCAAGGTCATCCCCTTCGGCAAAGAAGCTTTTCAAATCCGCAGTGCTAGTCTCAGAAGAATCAGGACGAATATCTAAAGCCTCAATCGTAGGAAGTTCTAGATTTTCCGAGAATTCTAAGCTGGAGACATCGGTAATATTCCCTAAGGTTGGAACAATGGGTTGAGGTGGGAGAGAGAATTTGTAATTTGTTGGCAGCAGCGATCGCATTTCTATAGGTATTCTCACCTCTGCAAACTGTTCAGCTTCCACCAAAGCTTGAGAAGACTTAATTGCCTTGATCACTAAGGGCGCAAGGGTTCTATAGGAATTTCCCAAATTAGTAATTGCAACTTTAGCAGCACCAATCAGATCACTCCAACCACTCATCTCTGGGCGATCGCTCAAAACAAGTAAGTCATCACAAATACCCTGCAGCCGCAGACGCGTAGCATGAACATCCTCTCGCTTAAAGATTTGCTCCATATCTTCAAGTTTAGACTGCACTTGTTCGGAGAAAGATAAGTCATGAGATGCGGAAATTTGCAGATTTGCTGCCCCCTTCTCTTGAGTCCATTCACTGAACAATTGTTCGGTTTGCCCAAATAGTGGCTCTACTTTTGCAGATAAAGCCAGGGAAAAGTGATCCTGAACTAATGAAAACTTTTCAATATGATCGACTGCTTCCTCTAAAGTCTTATATAAGCGATGAAAACTATCAGAAAGCTGGGCATTTACCTGCAAGCCAGAATGCTCTTGTAAAACCTTAAAATAATCTTCAAAGCGGTAGGCGATCTGCTGCACAATCCGAAATCCCAACATTGCAGCACCACCTTTAATCGAATGAGCTGCCCGAAATAGCTCGTTGATTACTTCAGTCTCAATTGTGCCTAAACCAAGGCTAGTTAGCCCAGAATCAATAGTTTCAAGATGCTCCCTAGCTTCTTCAATAAAATGAGCGATAATCCTCTGCTTTTGTTCTGGGTTCATTTTAATATCCTCTCAAGTTACTCTGAAGTTCGCTGCTAAATAAATACGCTGTAAACGCTATAGATTACTGGAAGGCTTGCTGTTACTGAAAAACTATCGAGTGGCTAAAAACTAGATCTAATCTACACGGAATCTTTCTACAGATTCTTGCAAGCTGCGCGCGACCCCTACTAGGTTTTGCAGCGAGCCAGATACTTTCTGCGATTCTTGAGAAGTTTCCTGAGCTGTCAACTCCACTGATTGCATTACCTGAGCCACAGTTCTAGAAGTTTCAGTTTGTTTAATTGTGTCTTCAGTAATTGAGCGCACCAGAGCATCAATTCTTTGGGATACCTGAATAATGTCACTCAAAGACTGACGGGCCTGCTCTGCCCGCTTTGTACCATCAATTACCTGTTGTGTGCCCAAGTCCATGGCTTGCTGTACGTTACCAGTTTCTCCTTGAATTTTTAATACAATCTGTTCAATCTCCTTGGATGCCTTGGCGGCACGGTCAGCTAGCTGTCTAACTTCATCCGCTACGATCGCAAAACCACGACCAGACTCTCCCGCCCTTGCAGCTTCAATACTGGCGTTTAGTGCCAAGAGGTTAGTTCGAGAAGCAATCTGCGAAATCAAACCGACGATTTTTGCAATTTCCTGAGAAGATTCGCCTAAACGTTTTACTTTACGGGTAGTTTCGGCTACCGTATTTCTAATATCCAGAATACCTGCCACGGTGCGTTCTACTGCCTCACCACCTCTGATTGCAGTCTGAGATGCCAGCTTTGCCACCTGTTCCGCTTCCCTTGCACTTTCCGCCACACGTTGGATCGATTCGGTCATCATCTGCACCGAGTTTAGGGTTACACTCAACTCTTCTGCCTGTCTCAAGGCGTCAGAGGATAAACTGCGGGCAAAACTTTCATTTTCCTTAGAGCCTTCACTCACCTGCTTAGCGGCAATTTTTACCTGTTGGACAATTTCCCGCAGGTTCTGAATCGTCAGGTTGAAAGAGTCTGCTACTGCGCCGAGTACGTCAGCCGTAACCTCTGCCTGTACGGTCAAGTCACCTCTTGCCGCTCCTTCCACATCATCTAGAAGCCTAATTACTTGGCGTTGCAAATCCTCCTTTGCCTGCTCTTGTTCATCTGCTTTCTTCTGGGCATCAGTAGTGATTGATAGAATTGATTGGATCATTTGATTAAATCCAGTGGAAAGCTGCCCAAATTCATCTTCGGTGTAGACAGTTGCTCGAGGATTCATCTCACCACGAATGACTGACTCAAATTGAGCTTGAAGATTATCGGTAGATTTCTTCACAGTTTGAATAATTCGATTACCAATTAACCAAGAAGTACCTGCACCAAACAGCACTGCGCTACCTGCCATTAGCCAGCCATTTCTCAAATCGTTAGTGGCGGATATATTAGCCCTTTCGCCTTCACTCCGATTTAAGGTAAATGTGACTGAAGTTGCGGCGATTACGGCGATCAGCCCAGATGTGGCTGCCATAGTTAACACCTTCACAGGGAGAGCTAAATTGTCGAAGCCAGAAAGCCAACTTTTACTACCAGTATCCGCAACCACCTTGTTAGTGAGCGGGGGAGTGACCAAATCCTGATCTTGGCTATTCGCCACATCCAGTTCAACATCACCAAAGTCTAATTTATTAAAGGCTTGGGTTGTGGCTT
Organism: Pseudanabaenales cyanobacterium; assembly: GCA_038246525.1. Taxonomy (GTDB): domain Bacteria; phylum Cyanobacteriota; class Cyanobacteriia; order Pseudanabaenales; family Pseudanabaenaceae; genus JANRLH01. Next base: position 5,439 of record JBBRVV010000014.1, on the reverse strand, counting down.
TGCCAGCAGTATCAGAAAAGCCAAAAGACTGGTTAGGGAATCTACCTGTTGGCTCACCGCCGCTGGTCACCATTTGCGTAGTTTCAGTTTCATCAAAGGAGGGAAATCCAGTGGTGACATCATCCATGTCATCAAATTCGTCAAACTCCTCCACAAACATCACATTTTCTGCGCTGGCAAAATCATCGTCTGCGCTCTCTTGCCTATAGCTTTCTGGGCTAAAACTCTCTTTTCTAAAGCCTTGCGAGTTACTAAAGCCTTGCGAATTAGAGTTGACCATTTTTGTCTCTTCGCTGTAGCTAAAGCCACTGGCGGAGTCGCTATTTCCTAGATCAAGATCGTCATCTAACTCACTGCTGAGATTATCAAAATCGAAATCATCATCGTCGGTATCAAAGAAACCGCTCCTAGTGTCAGGACTAGGATCTAAGCCCAATATCCCCTCAAAATTAGGATCATTGGTATTTCCATTGCTGGAGGTTTGCTCAAATTGCATTCGAGTTCCCTGCCCACTTTGCAGTTTTGTTGACTGGAAGTAACTAGATTGAGTCTGTGGCAAGTCTTCTTCTAGTTCAAATTCATCTACAAAGCTAGATATATTGTGATTACCTTGAGAGGAGTCTTGCCAGAATGGTTCGGCATCGGCGGAAGTTCCGTTTGTGCGTTCATTAGCTTGATTAATACCCCAGTTAGCGTTTTCGGTAATACGTGGGTCAGTAGTTAAGCTGAGTACGGTTTGATAGTTAGACATAGCTTTTTGATATTGCTGCAACATCAAGCTAATGTGCCCGAGCAAGAGATGGCAGCGGGGATCATCAGGATATTCCTCAATTAGCACTTGGGTCAGGGTAGCGGCTTTTTCATACTCGCCCTGAGCATAGGCTAACTCTGCATTGCCATACTCGATCGCGTAGTCTTTCCGGTCTTGAGTGCCCGATGTCATCATTGTTTCTCCTAATCTATTTACCCTTGTCCCTCTGCCAAATCTCTAGTCAACCCTGTCTTAACCCTTGGTTTTGGCTTTAATCTCTTTACTTTGATCTCTTAACCTTAATCTCTTAACCTTAATCTCTTAACCTTAATCTATTTACAAAATCTGTATTCAAAGTAAAATCTTCAGCCCAGGCATCATAGTTTAGAGCAACTTCAAAAAGATTTTAAAGCCACAATTGCTTTTCAGCCAAATATTTGTAAATCCTATACATATTTTGCACATAATCTTATGCACATATTGTGTTAATCCAATCATAAAGTTTAACTAAATGCCAATCAAACCCATGTTTGACTAATTTATTTAGATAAATCTATCCATCTGAAGAATTTATTTATCTTTATATACTAGATTTACTAAATCTATAGGATCTAATTTACCACCTACTCATGATTAGAGAGATTTGACTTGTGCCCCAGATCTGCTATTCGTGAACTATTTTGCCTATTTTTTCAAAAAATTAAGACTTTTTTGAAATACTTGTTAGAGATACCTCGCCGTAGATATTTAGTTGGAAATATTTGGGCGGAAGAATCTTGATAAAGTTTTGCGACTAATGCTAGTGCAGCCGATAAATTTGTCAGTTAGGATATCCAGCGAGCAGATTGCAGGATATTGGCGTGGTCGAGTAATTTTAGGATTTTAGGCTCGGTATTAGTGCGATCGCTACCTGAGTTACTAGAGTCTGCCAGATTGTTAGCTGCACTATCTGTACCAATTTCCCATTCACCTTTGAGGAAGGATGACATCCCGTCAGGGCTATTTCGGCAAATTTGTAATTTATCAGGATCGAGCCAAGTCATCACGCCGATCCTTTCGATCGCCAAGCCAAGAATCAGCCCCTTGTCTTCAATCGCAATAATTGAAATCTCAGAACGATCAGTATTAGCGAGAACCTGATCACCTAAGAATTGTCCCAAGTCTCCCACCCAAACTATTCTGCCGCGAATGTTAATCGTACCCAATAATAATGGTGAAACATTGGGCATCGGATTAATCCGATCTGGCGAATACTCTAAAACCTCACGAATGCCGATCGCTGGTAGCGCAAACTCATTACCTGAGTTCACAAAAAAGCGGAGATGAAGTTCACCTTCGGGAGTTTCTAGTTCTGCCTGAAATTCAGGCATTTGGTTAAAATTTTGCTCGGAATTCAAGCCTAGCAAAGATTCTGAGTCAGCCGCCATAGTTTATTGCCTTAAATTGATCAAATTAAGTTTTCAAGTTACAGCCTTCTTAGGTTTAGGTACTTAAGCTATAGGGTTTAATTCCCATTGCGAGGTTGAGCCTCAGCCCGACTTGTATCCCATTCCACTCTATAACTCCATCACAGACTCTGTAGGATTATTATGCAGTTTTTTAGGAATTCTCAGGTACTGATCTTAGCTAACCATACTCAAATTATCAACTGCCTTAACCAAAGATCGTCTAGAATCGACCCAGATCAATCCAGATCAATATGATCGCTAGCAAAATGCCGTCAGTTTTAACTATTTCTCAAGCACATCTGCGGGTGTGGGATGCCTGTCAGCGCCAGTTCCAATATACCTATCTTGACCATTTAGTCGCTCCTTTGCCAATTAATGAATTAAATGCTTTAGATTTAGGCAGCCAATTTCACTTAATCTTGCAGCAGAAATCTTTGGGTTTAGAAATCGCAGCTTTAGTCCAAGATCAACCACAGTTACAAAAGTGGCTGGCTGCTTTTCAACGCTTTGAGGCTTCAATGGCTGAGGGAGAATATCTCACTGAACATAGACGGACTTTAGCCTGGAGTGGCAGCCCTGGGGAATTACAGTTGGCAGTAGTGTACGACCTCTTGATTTTGCAGGCAGATCGAGCAATTATATTTGATTGGAAGACCCATAAAAAGGCGCTGCCCGAATTGATTTTGCGCCAAAGTTGGCAAACAAGGCTGTATCTGTATGTTTTGGCGGAGACTAGCAATTTTGAACCTGAGCAGTTAGACATGACCTACTGGTTTGCTAATACGGAAACCCAAGTCAAGATTGGTTATAATCGCGCGCAACATGAGCAAACTAAACAGGATTTACAGCAGCGATTGGGAGATATGTGCCGACAACAGAAGTTTTCTAAATTATTAGCAGGTAGCGCTATTTGCGATCGCTGTAAATTTTATTATCTTTGTTGGCAAGGGGAGCAAACCCAAACTTTAGATTATCCAGAAGTAGAAATTTAAGCTGGAAACTGACGCTCATGAACTTCTTGGCTATATTGCTTCACAGCCTCAAAGGCAATTTTACCCAGATCGGCATATTTTTTGGCAAAGGGCGGCAGATTTTCGGTCAGCCCCAACAGATCGTGGGTAACCAGAATTTGTCCATCACAACCAACACCTGCACCGATGCCAATCGTGGGGATTTTTAAGTTTTGGCTAATTTGGCTGGCTAGGTCACTAGGAATATGCTCTAAGACTAGGGCAAAAATCCCAGCTTCGGTTAGTGCTTGGGACTGAGAGCTTAAGCGATCGCTAGCTTCTGGGGTAGTTGCTTGCTGTCGATAACCCAGTTGATGCACGGATTGGGGTGTGAGTCCTAGATGTCCCATCACTGGAATACCAATTTCTACTAACCTTTTTATTGTTTCCACCATATTAGGGCTGCCGCCTTCTAGTTTTACGGCTTGGGCAGAGGTTTGCTGAAGCACTTTGCCTGCGGAAATAATTGCTTGCTCATGGCTAACTTGGTAACTCAAAAATGGCAAGTCTACCACTAGGAGGGCATGGCTGACACCTCTGGATACTGCTTGGGTATGGTAGATCATTTGTTCTAGAGTAAGCGGCAGCGTATTCCTATGCCCCATTGCTACCATTGCCAGAGAGTCACCCACTAGAATCAGATCAACTTCAGCGCGGTCTAGGATTTTGGCGATCGCGTAATCGGTAGCAGTTAAGGCAACAATTGGACGCTGAGATTTAAATTTTTGGAGCTGGGCAATGGTAATTGGCATTATTAGGATGATTTAGAGAATCCAGGGTGCGCTAAACTTGGGCATAATCAGTTTAGTTTAGTCAAAATTTAGATAGCCGAAATGGAAGTAGGACAAAAAGTAAGAGTAAAAACTTTTCGAGACAGTGTGGGGCAAGAGATCGCTCAACGCAAAGGGGAAGTAGGCGTAATTCAATCTTTCAAAATCGTAGACGGCGGTAAAATGGGATTAATTGTGGGATTTAGCGATCGCGCTACCACTTGGTTTTTTGCCGATGAATTAGAAGCAGTGGCTTAAAATGGCTGATCTGAATCGTCGCGATCTTGTGCGTTTCATGGCAAAAGAGGTGGATGGGCTAAGTCAACAGATGGCAGCTGCAAGCTTAGATGCAGCAATTAGATATATTACCCAGACCTTAGCTAGTCATCAAAGCTTAGTAATTCAGGATTTTGGTAAGTTTGGGGTGAGATACCGCGCAGCGCGTCAAGGCTGTCATCCCTCTAGTCATTTACCAATTGAAATTGAGGCAACGGCGATCGCTTACTTCACACCCAGCCCTAAATTAAAATTGTCAGTAAAATCTAGCTCTGCGATGACTAAATCAAATTAAGTAAAAAGAACTTTAACTATAACTGCTTCACCTTTAATTAGTCGTGGTAATACAACTAAAATTCCTTGCGCTAGGGGCTTAAGATCTGCCAAACGATTTGACGGGGCTTGCAGAACGATCACCCCAAGATTAAATTGTGGCAAATTCTGTTGAAATGATAAGTTGCGATCAACAGTGATAAATACATCAAAATTTGCTGAGGCAAGGGCAAGAAGTTGACCTTTTTTATTCCAGCCCATCCCATTTGTGGCACTGTTTTCACTTCATAATCAGCAAGCTCTCTCGCAAACTTGCGATCAATACATTCAGTCAATAGTATTTTCATCCTGTGGCAATAATCTAATTATTAGTTTCTTCTAGGAAAGAAGTTATTTGCTCTCTAGTTACAGTTGGAAATCCATCTAAAAGTCATTGATCGATTCACCCGCCTTAAGGTAATCCACAAGCGTCTGAACGGGAACTCTAGTACCAGCGAATACCAGTGCTCCACCCATAATTTCAGGAGAAGTACTAATAACTGAGATTCTGATCGTCATGATTCTTAAGTCTTAGGCTAAGAGTACCAATTATTTTAACTTAACTGTCTAATGGCATCTTTGACGCAAGATAAATTCAGCAATTTTCAGATCTTGGGGCGTGGTAATTTTCAGATTTGTCTCCTCACCCATCACGATCGCTACAGGTAGATTAACTTTTTCAAATAAGGCGGCATCGTCAGTCACTTCCCAACCTTGAGTTTTAGCGATCGCATGGGCAGAAATTAGTTCAGCTAGATTAAAGCCTTGAGGTGTTTGTGCCGCCCAGAGCTGTTGGCGATCTGGGGTAGATACAGTTACTCCATTTTGCACAACTTTTATAGTGTCTTTGACTGGAATTGCGGCGATTAAGC
>JBBRVV010000013.1:0-14442 GCA_038246525.1 Pseudanabaenales cyanobacterium | reverse complement strand
CTCTATCTTAGATATTCTTTACATGAATAAATAGCTAGATCCAAAAAGCTGTGGCGCACACTGCGCTCGTGCCACAGCTTTTTGGTTTCTGCGCCATGCTTTGATCAAATTATGTATTTTTAATTTCAGAAGCCTAAATTGTCATAGTATATTTTGACTAATAAACTGAATTAAGTTCATCTCAATTCCCCTCAACGCGATCGTGAAGCCTTATGAAGATTTTACATGGTACTTGGATTCCTAATCATAGTAGTGACTTTATCCAAAGTGGTAATTTTTATATTTGGGTGGAGACAACTGATGGCAAGCCAACGACTACAGCTAAGCGCAAGTCAACTAAAAAAGCATCAGAGCCGGCCCCTGAGCAATTAGTACCCAAGCATCGATCTAGCTTAGCTGAAGCAGAATTAAAAGCTTTTCTATTCAACGATTTGGGGATTAAAGATGAACTTTTGCAGGAGCCAGATGCAAAATATGCTCGCAGTGCTAATCAAGAACAAATTATTTTCCCTAAATATTTTCTGTTGCCGACTAGTAATGAACAGCCTTTACCATCTTTGGAACTAGCGCGATATTTAGAAATCGAACTTCCCGAAACCTTTGATTTGCAGTATTGGCAAATCGATTGCTATCAAGTTACTGCCTCAATTAAAATCAGTGGCTTTCGCCGTCATCGCGCGATTAGCGTTGTTAAATTGCTGAATGATTTACACTTCATTGCCATCAATAATCTTGCTGAAGTTCAGCTAGGCTCAGATTTGTTGTTTTGGTATCACTACACCCAAGCCTTTAAGCAAATTATTCTCAAGGATCAATATATTCCTGCTTTTAAGTATCGCGAATTAGCAATTCAACCAGCAAAGGGTACGAGAAAGACTTCAGCAAAGGTCAAAAAAGAGGCAGCAGCTATTCCCAAATTTGAAATCTATCCTGCATGGGAAATTGTCTCTGAGAAATATGAAACAGAGTTAGCACAATATGTAGAATATATGCCCCTTGCTTGTGTTTCAGGATTTAGTGAGCCTCAAGGGACTCAGGCTGGATTTTTTGATTCTGAAACTTTACTGCGTCACTTTTCAGAAGCTGTACTTCATAGTATTCTTACCCATACTCCAACTACTGCTCAGTTTTCGGGGAAAGTTGCCGACTCTTTATTACAGCAATGTCTGGACTTTAATGAGAAAGAACTCGCTAACCATATTTCTAGAGGCAATAGTGCTTTAGAGCAGTTTCAAAAATGGCAAGGATGGCGACAGAAGATTAATCGGACGCAAGCAGATTCCCTATTTTATCTTTGTTTTCAGCTGCAAGCACCGCAGCAAGAATCAAAACCTTGGGAACTACAATTTCAGGTATCACCAAAGCAAGATCCATCGCTAAAAATACCTTTGGAAGCTTATTGGAATATGACGGCGGCGAAGAAGAAGGCGATCGCAAAGCAGTTAGGGACAAACTTTGAGCAAGAGCTATTAGTAAATTTAGGCTATGCCGCTAGAATTTATAACCAAATTTGGCAAGGTTTAGAAACCGATCGCCCAATGGGGTTACAGCTAAATCTTGATCAAGCATTTGGATTTCTGAAGGAATCAGCTTGGATTTTGGAAGATGCGGGTTATAAGGTGGCGGTTCCTGCTTGGTGGACACCTCTAGGACGTAGACGCGCGAAAATGCGTCTCAAGGCCTCGGGCAAGAGCGCTACCAGTAGTAAGATCAAAGCCAAGAGTTACTTCGGATTCGATCAACTTGTGGAATACCAGTATGAATTAGCGATCGGCGATGAAACCATCTCTGTAAAAGAATGGGAACAGTTAATTGCGGCAAAATCTCCATTAGTCAAGTTTCGTGGTGAATGGATGCAACTTGATCCTGACAAGATGCAGGAAATGCTGACATTTTGGCAACAGCAGGGACAAACTAAGACAGAAGTGAGCTTGATGGACTTCATGAAATTGTCAGCTTCTGATCCTGATTTAGAGGTTGAACATGATAGTACGCTGGCGGCGATGATGGTAAAGCTGCAAAATAAGCAGCAGTTTGAACTAATCGATAATCCACCACAACTGAATGGAACTTTGCGTGAGTATCAAAGACGCGGGGTAGCGTGGTTGCAATATTTGGAAGGGTTGGGCTTAAATGGTTGCCTAGCCGATGACATGGGCTTAGGAAAAACCGTGCAGATTATTGCGCGACTGGTGAATGAGAAAGCCGAAATTAATGGAGATTTGCCAAATTCTAAATTTACTAAAACAATAAAAAGCACAGCTAAAAGTAAGAAAACTGCAAATTCCGAAAATGCGATCTTTAAACCCACATTATTAATCGCACCAACCTCAGTTGTGGGTAACTGGCAGAAAGAGATTGAAAAGTTTGCACCGCATTTACGCGCCATTGTGCATCATGGTAGCGATCGCCTTCAAGATGCTCAAGCTTTTAACGATAGTTGCCAAATTCACGACTTAATTATTACTTCCTTCACCCTGATTCGCAAAGATGAAGCTCTATTTAGTGCGATTAACTGGCATCGAATTGTCATTGATGAAGCCCAAAACATCAAAAATCCTAAAGCAGCCCAAACTAAGGCAATTCTCAAACTAGAGTCAACCCACCGTCTCGCGTTGACGGGTACACCAGTAGAAAACCGCTTGTTAGATCTCTGGTCAATTTTCAATTTTCTCAACCCCAATTATTTAGGTAAAGAAGCGCAGTTTAAAAAATCCTTTGAAACGCCAATCCAAAAAAATAATGACCCAATTCAAGCAGAGGTATTGAAAAAATTAGTCGAGCCATTTATTTTGCGGCGACTAAAAACCGATCAATCGATTATTAAAGACCTACCCGATAAAATTGAACAAAAGCTCTATGCCAACCTTACTAAAGAGCAAGCCTCTCTATACGAAGTAGTAGTTAGAGATGTCGAAGCAAAGCTGCAAGAAGTGAAAGGGATTCAGCGCAAGGGTTTAATTCTTTCCACATTGCTAAAACTCAAACAGATTTGTAATCATCCCAGACAGTTTTTGCAAGATGGCAGTGACTTTACACCAGAGCGATCGCACAAGCTCGCTCGTTTGTCAGAAATGGTCGAAGAAGTAATAGCTGAAGGGGAGAGCCTATTAATCTTTACCCAATTTACCGAAATCGGTGATGCGCTCGAAAAATATTTTCGACAGAAGCAGCATTACAACACCTACTATATTCACGGCGGCACAAATCGCGACAAACGCGAACGGATGATTACCGAGTTCCAATCGCCAGAAACTGAACCTTCCGTATTTATTCTTTCCCTCAAAGCTGGTGGCGTTGGCATCACCCTCACCAAGGCAAATCATGTTTTCCACTTTGATCGCTGGTGGAATCCCGCCGTTGAAGATCAAGCTACCGACCGCGCCTTTCGGATTGGACAAAAGAAAAATGTCTTCGTCCATAAATTCATCACCATTGGTTCCCTAGAAGAGCGCATCGATCAAATGATTGAAGACAAAAAGAAACTAGCAGGAGCGATCATTGGAGCTGATGAGTCATGGCTAAGCAAACTCGACAACAATACGTTTAAGCAGCTTATTAGATTAAATAAGAGCGCGATTCTCGATTAGATAAATTTTTAAAAAATAGGAATAACTAAAATGTCAAAATACACTCGCACATGGTGGGGACAAAAATTTATCAGCGCCCTAGAATCTTTTACCGACTCAGGAAGATTGGAACGCGGACGTGCCTATTCAGGAGGGAATCGCATTCTTAGTTTTGGCATAAACGATGGCGTTGCCAGAGCTACTATTCGCGGCAATATTAATCATTATTTTGGTGTGCATACAGAGCCAAAGTATCAGACTGAAGTTGAGATAACTGCGATCGCCGCGAAAGATTGGGCAAAAATCATTGCTAATATGTCCTCAAAGGCGAGCATTGTTTCACGTCTCCTGCTCAATGAAGTACCAGAAAATATCGAAGACAGTTTTGTGGCTGTTGGTGAACGCCTATTACCCCATAGTCGCGAAGATTTTCAAACTGAATGCTCCTGTCCCGATTATGCCAATCCCTGCAAACACGTTGCGGGACTATGCTACCGATTGGCGAGTGAACTCGATCAAGATCCCTTTTTACTGTTCGAGTTACGCGGTCTATCTAAAGAAGCCTTGCAAGCAGAACTAGCAAAATCGTCCCTTGGCAAAGCTTTAGCTTCAGAATTAGGCGATCGCTCCGAAGAAATAGCACCCGCAACTTCCTACTTTACCAAGCCTCAAACAACTCCAGCCCAAGAAGTTCCCACGCTCAAGCAGTTTTGGCAAGGACAGAAGCGTTTACCCCAAGCAATCCCATTCTCTAATCCTGTTACAGTATCGGCGATCATCATTAAAAAACAAGGTGACAATCCTCCATTTTGGGATAAAAGTACTTCTTTTGTGGAAACGATGGAAGAACTATACGAACGAGTTAAAACTAAGAATTCAGCATTACTATAGCTGTCCTCATTTTTTGAGATGACACTTCTCAGGCGAATTCCAAGGACGAGCGATCAAGATCCTCACCGTTAAACTGGTAAACAGATATTTTGCCTTGAATCGCAAAACTAAATACAAATATGACCAGAAAGGGCAGCACATTGAAGTGATCTAACCAGATTTAACTTTAGAGAAAACCACCTACAACCATGCAGGTAGAGAAATTGCTAGCATAGATCGCTAGTGCAGCATTTCCTTTAATCGAGCGTCATGGGAATATTGAAAAGTCACCACATCAGACTCTAGTAAGCGAATTTGTCGAAGCCACCCAGAGAATTTATTTTTCTACTAAATATCCTTCTTGTTTATACATTTAGCTTTTATATTGAGACTGATTTTAGATTTTTATAGCTCCTGAATAGCTTCAACTAGAGAAAGCGATTGTTCATCTCTTACTTCCAAAATTGCTCTATACATCGCTTCATCTTCTAATAGTTCTATTAACTTTTGATAATCGGATAAGTTGATGATCACCTTATCTAACTTTTCTAGTGAATCGAAAACAAGCTCTTTAACGAATGGGTAATTTCCTAATGTATTCATAATATTTTAGATAAATAGTTTTATATTGCTCTGTAACTGATCTCCTGTATACAACGCTTGCCTTAATTTGAGCCTAACTAAATGGGAAGCCACCATGCCCCTCAATAATTTGATCAATCTCAGCCATTAGCTTTATAGTCTCTGCAAGAATCGAAACAATGTTTTTATAGTGAGTTAGATCGTCAAAGCTTAATTCTCTGGTCTTTCTATCCTTTAGCCATTTTTGACAGACTTGATAACCGCCGATATAGAAGTTCCAAATATAGGGTTCTATCCCAGTAAAATATTGGTTTTTGTTGATATAAACTCGTTGTAGATTTTCTTCATATCTGACTTGCTCCACAATATTAGAACCTGCTTCGGGATATCCGAACTAAAGTCATAACCCAAATCCTGAAGCTGTAACCCCAACTTCATGTGCGCCACCGTATAGGGAGCCATCAGCAACTCAAACCCAAACAAACGCGGCAACAAATGCTGACTCACATAACCAGACCACATCCCCTTCTGATTATCTGTTCTGACTTCTCAACTGTTTTCAGAGAAACGCCAATATCCTTAGCCTCAATGTGTCCTATTTCCAGCTCCTTTTGACTAATCACAAAGTCTGGCGCTCCACAGGCGATCCGTTTTGGTTCATTGGTTGCTAAACTCTCTTTATCGAATGATTCAATTAATTTCTTAAGCGCAGGGCGGTAGGTATGCTCTGTGGCATTTTGGGCTTGGTGGATTTGATTAACTTCTTCAAGGTAAGCTTGTAGGCTGTTCAAAGTCAAAACTCTTAATATTAGGTTGCTCCTAATTTACGACTGAGTATTTCATTTGTCAATTGAGGTTCTATCTCTTATTAAGCTTATCAGTGAGTATTTCTACTAAAAACGTCATGGTAATATTGACAAGCTACCAGATCAGATTTCAGTAAGCAAATTTATGGAGTGAGCAAAATGGAAGAGAAACCTGAAGATTCACGGGAAAGCCAGCTAGATCACCAAGAAAAAACAGATCTTGATCAAGCCGATATTGATCGAATTGTAGAAATGGCATGGGAAGATCGCACCAGCTTCGATATTATCTATCAGCAGTTCGGAGTGTCTGAGTCTGAAGTAATTAAAATCATGCGGCGAGAAATGAAGCGTTCCTCTTTTCGGATGTGGCGCGAAAGAGTTAGTGGCAGACAAACCAAACATACTAAAAGCTCCTCTGCTAATCGATTTAAATGCGATCGCCAAGATAAACCCAAGTGAACCTTTTTACTTACCTAATCGTCTGAAATTAGGAAGTTAAGAATTTGGCGGAATTTATCAAAATATGGATGCAAATTCGCAAAAAGCCCATTTTATGCGGCGGGCTAGTTTTGGCGCTACAGTTAGCGAGCTAGAACATCCAATCAGACCCAAAGAACTCCTCCAAACTTGGCTCAGTGATAAAGCCGACTGCGAATAAATGCTTTTGGCGACTTCCAGGAATTACTTTGGAGTGTGACCACTAGCCCCGCCATGTTGAGCTACTTAAATAATGCTCAAAACCGAGTTGGCAATATCAATGAGAATTACAGCCGTGAAGTAATGGAACTGTTTACTTTGGGAAGAGGGAATTATGCCGAAACCGATATTCAAGCAGGGGCAAGAGCGCTAACTGGCTGGACAATTATGGCAAATAGAGTCACAGTTTCGATCAATCCAATCTATGTGCCTCGCGGACATGATCCTGGCGTAAAGAATTATTTGGGAAGACGAGGAAAGCTAAAAGCTGAAGATGTAGTAGAAATTTTGGCTAATCATCCCAGCACTGCCAAAACCATAGCCACCAAGCTTTGAACTACCTTCGCTTATGCCAATCCTGAGCCGCAAATTGTTCAGCGTTTAGCAAGTACATTTACTAAATCTCAACGTAATATTGGTGCAGTAGTAGAAGCAATTTTCTCTAGTCCAGAATTCTACAGCCCAAAGGCGATCGCTACCTGCAACTTTCTAATAACCTAAATGTAAAAAGTGAAGGGAAACTGGGTGCGGCAATTCGAGCAGTTTATAACTCCCCCCAAGTAGTACCGATGGCAGAACAAGTGCGCCGTGTAGTCCTAGAAAGCGAAACCGCGGTTAAACAATTAGCAGGAGATTTGGCTAAACGTACCGAACAGCATGGCTATGCTAATAATGCGGCGGGCAAAGCATTCGCGCTAGTCGGCAGGCTGTTAGAAGCGCAACCCAAGGTGATCTATTTAGCGATCGGGGGCTGGGATATTCATGTTCGACAGGCGCAACGTCAGCAGCAGCTTCTGGAACAAATTAGCCAAGGTTTGGCTGCCCTGGATCGAGACATCAATGCTAGGGGCATGGGTAAGAATGTGCTGACGATGGTTCATAGTGAATTCGGACGCAGAGCCGCTCAAAACGGTACAGGCGGCTCCGATCATGGCACAGCAGCTCCCGTAATTATCTTAGGTGCGGTCAAACCAGGATTTTATGGTGGAAATCCTGCTCTAGATAGCTTAGTGAATGGGAATTTGCCGATGCAGGTAGACTTCCGCAGCATTTATGGCGAGATTGTGGCTAACTGGGAAGGAACTACGGCGAAGGCGATTTTGGCTCAGGATTTCCCCAAGGTTGGCTTTATCTAAGCATTTAAAATCACATACAAACCACCTATGAGCTTTATCTCAGCCTCTACTCATGGCTAAAATATATAAGTTCACATTTTTTTGGCAAGACAAAAGTTCTATGGGTTAATCATGACCTGAAGTTGATCTAAGTTAGAATTATAATGTTTACTAAACTTAATCTTAGTTAAAAAAGGTAATAAACATGGCATTTGAACTTCCTGCTTTGCCCTATGAAAAAAACGCTCTAGAGTCATCTGGGATGTCCGCGCAAACCCTAGAATTCCACTACGGTAAGCACCACAAAGGATATGTTGACAACCTCAACAAACTAATTCAAGATACTCCACTTGCTGACCATCCTCTTGAAGCGGTAATTAAAACTAGTCATCAAGAAGGTAAGACTGGCATTTTCAATAATGCTGCGCAGGTTTGGAATCATACTTTTTATTGGAATGGGATCAAGCCAAGCGGTGGTGGAAATCCTTCGGGTGCACTAGCTGAAAAAATCAATGCTGACTTCGGTAGCTTGGATAAATTCAAAGATGAGTTCAAGAATGCTGGTGCTACCCAATTTGGTAGTGGTTGGGTATGGTTGGTTTTGGAAGATGGTAAGTTGAAAGTGACTAAGACTACTAATGCTGAGAATCCCTTGATTCATGCTGGTCAAGTTGCACTTCTAACTATGGATGTTTGGGAACACGCTTACTATTTGGATTTCCAAAATAGCCGTCCTAACTTCATGCAAAACTTTGTAGATCATTTGATCAACTGGGATATGGTTGCTAAAAACTTTGCAGCCGCTTAATTTTCTCTCCTTAATCTCTAAGTTAGATTCCTAAAGATTCTATTCTTAGATTACGACTTAGGCAAAAGATAAGCGAAACATTGTAAATAGGGGGTTTGGGGCACAGCGCCAATTGAGGGCGAAGCCCTCAAACTCCCACTACTGAGAGATCTGCATATACTTTAATTATTATTCTGAGTGGTAGACAACTGCCACTTTTTTTTGGCACTTTTTTTGGCGCGATCGCGATTAAATAGAACTACGAATCGCCGTTTTGCCATGAGCGACCAGGAGCTAATTTGCTATATTTAACTACTACCCAGATATGCCTCTAAAACTTTGGCAGAATTGCGAACTTCTTGGGGAGTTCCATCTGCTAGGTTTCTACCTTCTGCTAATACCCAAACCCGATCGCATAAACTCATAATCACATCCATATTGTGTTCAATAATCAAAAAACTTAATCCCTGTTGATTCCAGGTTTTGATATGCCCGCAGATCTCTTCAATTAAAGCTGGATTTACGCCTGCGGCTGGTTCATCTAGTAAAATCAATTTGGGATTACTCATCAAAGCCCTTGCCATTTCTAATAGTTTGCGCTGTCCACCCGAAAGAGAACCTGCATAGCGATCGCGCATTTGGATCAAGCCTACCGATTCTAATAAATGCTCTGCTTTAACCTTTAGTTCTCTTTCTTGCTGTTTAATTTTATTTGCTTGAAACCACACATTCCAAAATTTTTCTCCTATTTGGGATTGTTCTGCTAGGAGCATATTTTCCAATACTGTCAGGCGAGAAAGAACCTTGGGAACCTGAAAAGTGCGTACCATTCCCAATTGAGCGATCGCGTGGGCAGGTCGATGATGAATGGGCTGACCTTGAAGCAAAACTGATCCTTGATCAGGGCTGACAAAATTGGATAGTAGGCTAAAAAAGGTGGTTTTACCTGCACCATTTGGACCAATTAAGCCTGTGATGCTGCCAATTTCGACCTGAATCCGCGCATTTTGGACTGCTCTTAAACCCCCAAAGGATTTGCAGAGATTCTCGGCGACTAAAATTGGCACTAGCGATTCCATTTTTTTACTTTATCCGATTCTAATTATTTTCTAGAATTGCTTGCTGTTTAATTGACTTAGTAAGTAGGCGAGACTATATAAAGTTAAAATCTCTAAACTCAAAATAACTTAAAACCCATAGCGGGGCTACGCCCTGCGACCCAAATGATTATCAGTTTACTTTAGCCTAACTCCTTAAACTACTAAAATGATTGCTGTGTTTAAGTGTGGATTAAGTTTTTACTTTAACTTCTCCGCTTTTGCCTCAATTACTTCTAATCTACTCTTCAAAGTTTGATTCTCTTTCTTTAGCTGATCAAACTCTTCTCTCAATTGTTTTAGTCCCTCATCTTTACCGATCGCTTTCTGTACTCTTTGCCCTGCTTCAGTTGCCATACGTTTGATTCTGCCATCGGATGCCTGTTCAGATAGGGTTTGCAGCAGGGAAATTGCGCCTTGGCTTTCTACCTGCCCTAAAGCAATCACTACCGCCGCTTGAGTTCGGAATAGCGATTCTTTTGCTAAGATTTCTAAGCGATTGAGAATCTGAGCAATTTTTGGCTTGGTTTGGGCCTTGCCCATAGAGCCTAACGCCCGAATTGCCGCTAAGCGTAAATTATAGGAAACGCCAGCTTGAGTATAAGCAATCACCATATTCAGCGCCTCATCCGAATCCTTCAGTTTTGCCAATCCAGAAATTGCGCCAGAACGTACTACTTCATTCCAGCCAGCTTTCTCTTCTCTTGGTTTTACTTCTAAGGTGAGTTTTAATAAATTGAATACGCCTTCAGCAGGGCGATCGCTACTCAATGCCTGAGCTAGTTCGCCAATGTGAGTAGCCGCAGCAGCTTCTACGTTGTAGCTTGGATCGCCTTTCTTTAAAAATGGCTTGATTAAGTCTAGGCTCTCTTGAGTTTTAGTTTGAGCTAAAGCATCAATTGCACTGCGTCTAACTCTTGCATCTATGTCTTGAAGTGCAATTTTAATTGCCTCATAAGCTTGATCTAACTGAATCGTGGCTAAATTCTTCACAATCTCTAAACGCACTCCCCAGAATTTTTCCTGTTGAAAAGCACTTGATAAGGCTTTCACTGCATCTAAGCCACCTTTTTTAGCGATCGCTTCAGCTGCTTGAATTTTGGCTAAGGGATCTGAATTGTGACGTAGACTAGATTTTAATTCAGTCAATCCATACTCTAGCGTTACTTGTTTGAGATAGTGATTTCCGCGATCAAAACTAATGAAGCTAGGCTTTTGAGCCAGTGGGAAATAGAAAGACTGTTCCTTCTCAAATACTCGTACTTTGAAACTAGTTTCAGTAGTTGATTGAGCCGAATCAGGGATGAACTCTGAGATAAAACCAAAGTTAATTTCTAATTTTAAATCAAATAGCTCTTCTTGTTCCTGCACCACTGAGAACTTTGCTAATTGATTCTCTTCATCCCAACTGTAATTTAATTTGTATTCAGGATGTCCACCTCGAAATACATATTGATCGAAGAGAGAAAGGCAGTTTTTGCCAGTTGCCTGTTCAATTGTGCGCAGTAGGTCAATGGTTTCAACCGTCTTGTGGGCGAACTGATGCATAAATAGTCCCATAGTCTGCCAGAATCCCTCTTCGCCTAATTCGGTGCGAATCATGTGATAGACACAAGCCCCTTTTTCGTAGATATGCCGATCATAGAGTTCGATCGCTTCTCGATAAATATTGGTTACCATCGGACGACGATAGCGTTCAGCATCTTCACCTAAATAGCTACGCGCTTCTCCCAGACGATAGTAAGCACCTTCATCCATGCCATATTCTGCTTCTGTCCAGAGAATTTCGGCATAGGAAGCCGCTCCTTCTTTAATCCAGGCATGAGCCCAGTGTTTGATGACTACCAAATCACCAAACCACTGATGCGCTAACTCATGGGCTACCAGGCTTTCGCTGCGTCGATCATCAATCGCCGCTCTCTCGTCTAAGACACATGAATCAGTCAGCAAAGTGGTGGAAGTGTTTTCCATGCCGCCAAAAGTGAAGTCGGCAATACAAACCTGAGCATATTTATTAAATGGGTAGGGATAGCCGTATTTTTGACTAAAGAATTCAATCATTCGCGGAGTTTTGCCCATCGTCAATCGGGCTTCTGCTTCGCTGTAGGATTTCGCCAGATAATAGGAAACGGGAATATCTCGCCAGCTATCTTTTACTTCCAAAAATTCGCCAATCGCTAAAGTCATTAAATAACTAGGGTGAATCTGCGGCTGATACCAGTGATAGACTTTGCCATTCGCGGTTAGAACTTCTTCTCGCAGTTCGCCGTTAGAAATTGCTATCATATTCTGCGGCACTTCCACCCGAATTTCCGAAGTGGCTAATTGCCCTGGATAATCAAAACATGGGAACCAGTAGCGCGAATCTTCATCTTCTCCTTGAGTCCATACTTGAGTCGGTTTGTGGGGATAATCAGAAGTCGGTAAAACAAAGTAAATGCCACGCTCTGGTCTTTCTACGCGGTAAGCGATCGCTATTTCGATGCTCTGTTGTGCCACAGTGGGAGAATTAAGTCTGATGTTCAGGAATTCGCCGTCACTAGAATAAGTTTGGGTAATGGAATCAACCTGCACCGACTGAATCTCTAACTTCACCGCATCAAGGGTTAGCTGAGTGATCCCGCTGCGCACGGGCAAAAGCCGAATAGTGCAGACTCCTTGCAAAATCTGAGCAGGAATATCTAGCCTCAAATCTAAAGCAATATGTTCAACTTGTCCTGGACGATCATGGTTATAGTGAGGTTTGGCTCCTGGCAAAAAGAAAGATTTGTACTTGCTCTGCTTGTTTCGCTGATTATCTTCTTGATCCCAGTTCATATAAATACCGTCAACATTTTCAGACTTGAGCTAGTTTAACCTAATTTTTAGATCTATGGAAAAGTGGCTTTCAATAATAGGCATTAATGAAGATGGAATAGCTGGCTTAAGTGCAGTTGCACGATATTGGCTAGATCAAGCAGAAATTTTAATTGGTAGCGATCGCCATTTAAACCTGATTCCTTTAGATGGTCGGCAGCGCTTAACTTGGCAGTCTCCTCTGATTGATTCAATTAGCGAAATTCTCAAATATCAAGGGAGTCAAGTTTGTGTGTTAGCTAGTGGCGATCCAATGTGGTACGGCATCGGTGCTACTTTGCTCCAGTATATTCCCTTGAATCAAGTACGAGTTGTGCCAGCAGTTTCTACTTTTAGTTTGACTTGTGCGCGTTTGGGTTGGGCATTTGCTCAGGTAGAAACCCTTAGTCTTTGTGGTCGTCCTTTAGAAAATTTGAGCGCCTTTCTATATCCAAATGCCAAAATATTATTGCTTAGTGCAGATCGATATACGCCCAGATTAGTAGCAGAACTCCTGAAAGCTCAAGGCTATGGCAAAAGCAAAATCTGGGTATTAGAACATTTACTCGGAGAGAAAGAAAGGATTATCCAAGTTACGGCTGAATCCTGGCAAACAGCAGACTTAGAAATTGCTAATTTGAATGCGATCGCTTTAGAATGTATTGCTGATAATCGCCAAAGCACCTTCTCTCGCTTAGCTGGGCTGCCAGACTCTGCTTATATTCACGATGGACAATTGACAAAATCTGAAGTACGCGCAATCACCCTGGCAGCCCTCTCTCCCAAACCAGGCGAATTATTATGGGATGTGGGCGCAGGTTGTGGCTCAATTGGGATTGAATGGATGCGAAGTAATTTTAGAGGTAGAGCGATCGCGATCGAAAAGAAAAGAAGCGCATACATTGCCCAGAATGCTTTTGCTTTAGGCACGCCTAATTTGGAGATTATTAGCGGCACTGCTCCAGAAGTCTTACAACATCTAGCCAAACCAGATGCGATTTTTATTGGTGGAGGAGTTACGACAGCAGGAATGGTAGAAAGTTGCTGGCAATCACTCAAATCTGGCGGCAGATTAGTGGTAAACGTAGTCACAATCGAAGGCGAACAGCAAGTTTTTGCCTGGCATCAGCAAGTTGGAGGCAGCTTAAAGCGAATCGCAATCGAACGGATGGAAGCGATTGGAACTTTTAGAGGCTGGAAACCGATGTCAGCAGTCACCCAATGGGTAGCGATTAAACCCTAGCAGGAATACCGAGAATATCTTCAATCTTTGGCATTTTATCCAAGGGAATAACTCTACCTTCTTCTGCAAAACCTTGAATTTGATCGAAGTTCAAATAACGATAGAGTTCCTCTGCAAAGGGATTAATCTTGGCAGACATCAGAGTTTGATATTCAGCCACTGTTGGAACTTTACCCAAAAGCGAACATACTGCCGCAAGTTCAGCCGAACCAAGATAAACCCTAGCATCTTTGCCCATCCGATTATTGAAATTGCGGGTAGAGGTTGAGAATACGGTTGTGCGATCGCCGACTCTCGCTTGATTTCCCATACAGAGAGAACAACCTGGAACTTCGGTTCTGGCACCTGCTAAACCAAAAATGCTATAGATTCCCTCTTCTTTCAGTTGATGCTCGTCCATCCGCGTAGGAGGACAAATCCAAAGCCGCACTTTTACTGGTGGTTCATTGTCCAAAACCTTGGCTGCAGCACGGTAGTGACCGATATTAGTCATACATGAACCGATAAACACTTCATCTATTTGATCGCCAGCTACTTCAGAGAGCAGTTTCACATTGTCTGGATCGTTTGGGGCAGCAACAATTGGTTCGGTAATCTGATTCAGATCGATTTCAATTACTTCAGCATATTCTGCATCTGAATCGGCGGACATTAAACTTGGATTTGCCAACCATGCTTCCATTTTGGCGACACGGCGTAGGATTGTTTGCGCATCCTGATAACCTCTCACTACTAGATTTTTTAGCAGCGCCACATTAGAACGCAAATATTCGGCTACAGTTTCTTCGCTCAACTTGATCGTACAGCCTGCACAGGAACGCTCAGCACTAGCATCAGTCAGT
>JBBRVV010000012.1:0-15967 GCA_038246525.1 Pseudanabaenales cyanobacterium | reverse complement strand
GTTTTCGGCACCGATGATTAACGGCATTTTCTTTAGGTTTGCAAAAAGCTTAACTCAGCTCCAAAACCTCTCCCATGCCTTCTACCACCTCGCCGATCGCCCAGGCAGAGACTCCTTTAGCTTGAAAAAATTCCAAAATTAACTCTGCTTCAGTAGCTTCCACCACTGCCACCATGCCGATCCCCATATTGAAGGTGCGAAACATTTCTTTGCTAGTTACTTCACCCACCTTTGCTAACCAGTCAAATACTGGCGGTACTTGCCAGCTATGGGGATCAATTAGCGCCGACTTATTTTTGCCTAAACAGCGGGGTAAATTCTCTGGTAAACCGCCCCCTGTAATGTGCGCCAAGGCATGAATTTTCAGCTCTGCCCGTAAACTAGCCAAGACTGGAGCAACATAAATTTTGGTTGGGGTCAACAGGGCATCTGCTAGGCTAATTTCTGGGCTAAAAGGGGCGGGATCGTGCCAGTCTAAACCACTTACTTCGACAATGCGGCGTACTAAGCTAAAACCGTTGCTGTGAATGCCCGAACTTGCCAAGCCAATTAAGCGATCGCCTACTTGAACTCTAGAACCATCTAGTAACTTCGACTTTTCGCCAATTCCCACACAAAAACCCGCCAGATCATACTCACCATTGGGGTAGAAGCCTGGCATTTCCGCCGTTTCGCCGCCAATTAAGGCACAGCCTGCTTCTTTACAGCCCAGCGCAATTCCCTTTACTACCTCCGCCATTTGCGAGGGTTCTAATTTGCCTGTGGCTAAATAGTCTAAAAAAAATAATGGTTCTGCCCCAGAAGTAAGTACATCATTGACACACATGGCAACTAGATCAATGCCGACTGTGTCGTGGCGATCGCTAATTTGCGCAATTTTGAGCTTAGTGCCAACCCCATCTGTACCAGACACCAGAACAGGCTGCTGATAACCTGTGGGCAATTCAAACCAACCACCAAATCCACCTAGATCACCTAATACACCTGGTCTTTTGGTCTGCGCCACATAGGAGCGAATCAACTCTACAAATGAGTAACCTGCTTCAATATTTACTCCTGCCTGGCGATAGTCCATAGTCTGTTAGTCCTGCTAGTCTTGAATCTTGGCTAATTCTTCGGCTCTTAGGGTGGCAGCGCAAACTGCTTCGATTAGGGCGAATCTCACTCCTAATTTTTCTAGTTGCCTTATTCCTGCGATCGTGGTTCCGCCAGGGCTAGATACTTGATCCTTTAATTGTCCTGGATGTATGCCTGTTTGCTTGATTAGTTCGGCTGTACCTAGAAGTGTCTGGATTGCTAACTGGAGAGCGATCGCCCGTGGTAAACCCATTGCCACCCCACCGTCAGCCATAGCCTCAACCATCACAGACACATAAGCAGGTCCAGATCCTGAGAGTCCAGTTACGGCATTGAGCATAGATTCTGGTACTTCCACCACTTCGCCCACTGCTGCAAAAATTTTGTGCGCCTGTAGTAGATGTTCTGATCTAGCGAGTTTACCCGCACAAAGAGCGGTGATTCCTGCCCCAACTTGAGCAGGTGTATTGGGCATCGCTCGGATTACAGGGCTTTCGGCAAAGGATTTCTCTAGCTGTGCCAAGGTGATCCCCGCCATGATTGAAATTACTAGCTTGTGCTTAGGAGAATACTTATCGAGTTCAGTCCGATGAAATTCTTTATGTTTTGCCGATGCTTCAATAAAAGCCTGAGGCTTAATCGCTAGGAGGATTATTTCTGCTTGAAGGATATCGGTATTAGTGGAGTACGTGGAAACTTGGTATTTGGCTTTTAGGTAATCTAATCTCTCAGCAGCGCGATCGCTCACTCCTACATCCACACAATCATAAATACCAAGGCGCAAAAGGCAAGAAATGATAGCTTCACCCATCACTCCTCCACCAATCACGCCTAGTTTCATTTGATTCAAAATTTGATTAGAAATTATCTTAGTACTGAGCAAATCTTACAGGTTCGTCCCACTGAGAATTAGCACTGCCGTTGGATCTTGCCTTAATGCTAGATAGAGAATCATCCTCAGTCGCAGTAGTTTGAGTCATTACTTGAACACAAGGAGGAGCAAAGAGGAAAATGCTGTCGCCAATTCTCTCTTGTTGACCATCCATGCAATAGGTAGCACCAGCTACAAAATCCACCGCACGTTGGGCTTCATCGGGTTGCATTCTGGTCAAGTTTAAAACTACAGACTGGCGTTCTTTCAAGGCTTGTACAGCGCGGGGCATCTCTTCAAAAGTTACAGGTTCCATCAAAACCACCTGAGATGTGCCGTTACTAGAGCCTGGCATGCCAATTACGTTACTTCCCATAGATTCACCTGTTCTTGATCCTACTCTTTCACGACTACGCTTTGAGGCTGGGGCTGGTTCTTCTACCACTGCTGGTGCTGGCTGATTATTCTCTTGATAAATTTCCTGATAGTCCTGCCCTGCCTCACCACTATACACATAATCGTAAGCATTTTCTGCCGACGTACCCTCATTCAAGCCGATAAAGTCTTTTAGCCTTGTAAATATACCCATCTTCTAGTTCCTAAACAACTCCTCTTTTTCCTGTAACCTAATTTGGATTCCTTATCTTTTTTACTAAAGACTCAAAAATCTACTTATAGAGACATTTAAGCGACTCTGTGAGGATAATTTCTCCGAATTTGATTACTAAGTCTATACCAAAAGATAGTTAGGTCTAACGTTCAAAATATATTGAGTTAAACCTTAACCAATTATTAATCTAAACTTAAATCCAACTTAATATTGACGGCATTTATACTTTTTAACTAAGGCTTAAGTAGAGCAAAAAACTTGGCTGCCGATTCTTACTATAGTTGCTCCCGCCGCGATCGCTGCTTTATAGTCACCGCTCATGCCCATTGAAAGCTCAATAAGATTAGGAAAATGAGTGCTTAAATTTTCTCGTAGGTGGGCTACCTGTTGGAAAAGCTGCAGCGATTGGTTATAGTCTAGCCCCAAAGGTAAAATTGTCATCAGCCCCACCAGGTCTAAATTTTGGCAGTTCTTTAACTGCTCCAAATTTGTGATTAACTCGGCTTCACTCCAGCCAGATTTATCGGGATCAAGAGCAGGCTTTACTTGTAAACAAAACTTTGGTGATTTTTGCGGCATTTCGATTGAATTCCTAAGCTGGCGATCTAATTGTTGCAATAGGCTAAGGCGATCAAGAGATTGAATCCAATCAAACTGAGCGATCGCTTGCTTTACCTTATTGCTCTGGAGGCTACCAATCAAATGCCAAGTAATATCTGTCAGATCCTGAAGTTCAGCTTGTTTTTGTGCTGCTACCTGCACCTTAGATTCGCCAAAATCTCTAATCCCCGCAGCATAAGCCATGCGCATGATTTCGGCCGACACATACTTTGTAACTAATACAAGTTTGACCTGGGGCGGTAGTTCTTGTTTGAGTACGGTCAAGCGATCGCTAATTAGTTGGGGATCGTTAGTCCAAGCCTGAGAAGTGGTCATCTACTTTTCACTAAATTATTTATCAATGGGATCAAGGGATTTCTGCTTTGCCAAGAGATTGCTGCGATCAATGGAATAGGCGGTGGGCAGAACCAAGTTAGACCCAGTAGAGACTAAATTACTCAGACCATTTACTAGGCTACGAATATTCGTGCGAAATTTTGGATCGCCTGTGAGTTCGTCTAGATCGGCGGTAATTTTTTGGGTATTAGCAAAGGTAGCGCGAGCAGAATCTAAAGTCTCCCGCAGGGTAGCCAAAGTGTTGGGATTATTCACTTCTACTGAGAGTTTGCGCAAATTATCCGCAGTTTCAGCCGCATTATCTGAGAGCTTTTGAAGGTTATTGATAAATTTGCCATCTTCAAACAGAGGTTTTGCCCCTGCTAAAAGTTTTCTCGCATCCTTAGTTGCGCCGCTAATTCCATCTAAGGTTTGAGCGATCCGATTTTTATTTTCGACTACAATCCCTTCCGCACTGTTGGCAGCTTTACTAATATTGGCGGCGGCTGAGGAGATGGCATCCGCAGTATTACTAAATTTGTCTAAGGGATTAGCGAAGGCTTTAGTCAAGGTATTAGCATTATCCGAAAGCTGTTTAATGCTTTTTGCTGCTGCCCCCGCATCTTTGAGCGTACTGTTTAGATTGCCAATTAGCTCAGGATTATTGATCTGGCGCACTGCATCCCTAGTTTCACGCATCAACTGGGTGAAGCTTATACCTCTTTTGCCAACCACCGTATCGCCTTGACAGATAATTTCTTTGCCCTGGCAGTCGGCTGCGGTAGGCAAAACTCCAGGAGATAACTTGGCGGCAGCATTGGGAAAAATATCAATTGAAGCATTGCTTAAAAATCCAGTTTGATTGGTTTCCATCAAAGATTGTTTAGGGATCGTAAGCTGCGGATTGTCGATCGCTACAGTTACTCTTACCGCATCTGCCTCAGGGCTTAGCTTTTGCACCTTACCAACCTGCGCTCCCCTAAATCTAACGGGTGAACCTACATCTAAACCGCTGGTATCATCAAATTTAACCTCAAAGGAAAAGCCATTATTGCCAAAATTTGCACCGCGCAACCAAAGCACAAACCCACCTGTAACTGCAATCCCAAATATAATTAGCAAGCCAAGGCTCCCCTCTTTAATTGCTCTTGATTGCATAGTTCACCTCCTCAGTTTAAGTATCTTTAGTGTTCTTTGAGAATCTGAATTGGCCCATCGATACTGCCGCTAAAAAATTGGCGGATATATGGATTATCGCTTTGATCAATTTTACTCACTTCTCCTTGCCACTGAATGCTGCCATCATATAACATCACTAAGCGATCAGCGGTGCGGCGAATTGTGCTGTGCTGATGGGTGACAATTAGATAACTATCACAATGTCCTGCTTGGTTTTTGATTGAGCGAATTAAGTCTTCAATCACGGTAGAGGCTACGGGATCAAGCCCTGCCGTTGGCTCATCATAGAGTAACAAGGTTTTGCCTTTCTCTTCTTCGGTGGGATCTTCAATGATTGCCCTGGCAAAGCTAACTCGCTTTCGCATTCCGCCTGAGAGTTCGCTGGGGTAGCGATCGCTAATATTTGGTAACCCCACTAGGCGCAGTTTTTCTTCTACTAATTCTAAAATTTGTTTGCGACTCAATCGCGATCGCTGGAAAAGCGAAAATCCTACATTCTCAGCCACACTCAAAGAATCAAACAGGGCAGCGTTTTGGAACACCATGCCAATCCGCACATTACTACCACTGCCCCCCACTTCAGTTTGGGCTGTCCCATCCAAATAAATTTTGCCCTGATCGGGAGGCAATAAGCCACTAATAATTTTTAAAATAGTAGACTTACCTGTGCCAGAGGGACCAATAATTGCCACGGCTTCCCCCGCCTGCACTTGCAGATCAATCTGCTTCAAAATCGGGCGATCGCCAAAGCTCTTACTAATTCCTTTAATTTCTAAAAGTGGAGGCATTCGTTAATTTTCGCCTAGACTACAAAAGAAAAATTGCCTAGCCAGAATTGAATACAATAATACTTTAAAGGGGAAAGCTTTTTTTCAGCGCAGTTCTACATAGTTAAACTTATTTGTAACTAGCCCATGATTAATTCTAAAAAGATATCTTGACAAACCTGGTCTATCTTTGATAATTTAAGAAAGCCGAAAATTGCGGGTGTGGCTCAGTGGTAGAGCATCTCCTTGCCAAGGAGAATGTCGAGAGTTCGAATCTCTTCACCCGCTTACCAAATATCAATACTTTCAGCCCAAATCAATGCTTCTGGGCTTTGCCTGTCGTAACACCTACTACCTATCAAAGCGCATCAGACGCATTTGGCGTATAGAATAGGGTAAAGTCGAGTGGATTATCGAGTCCAAGATTCCAGCATTTTAGTGAGACGATAATATTAGGCTGCTACTGCGATCGCCTTTCATTAGACTGTATGACTTAGAACATTTTCCAATTAGAAAGTTTTCAACTTAAGTGATTGGGATGATACTCCCTTCCCAGTCAAGATTTAAATATGTCAGAGGCGTGGAGGCTCCGCCCCCACCAAGGGGTTTCACCCCTTAACCCCATTTCACCAAGGTCTATTTTGATAGTGGGAAAGGAGTAGCTATAGTTAGGTGATCGCACAAATAATTGAGATTGCGATCTAAAAATCCTTTTTTCTTGATGAAGTAAATAAACATCTAGCGATTGAACATCACTGAAGCATTAGCAATTCTAAATTCAAAAAGTAGCAGATAAAACAGATATAGATATTAAAACTGGGGAACAGATTCTAAATAAGAATTGAATGCTTGGAATAGTTGTGCAGATTTAATTAAAGCAGATTTGATTAAAATTACACATCTTCTGCAAACTGATAGCGGTAGAGATCTTCAGGCTTAGGCTCTGGTGAAGCTTCGCCAAATCGCACAGATTCTTCGACAATTAGACGGATTTTTTGGTCTATTCCTTTTAGAGCGCTAACATTTGAGAGATTATTCTCAGTTAATTTCGCTGCCAAGATCTTAATTGGATCGCGTCCAAACCATTCGTCCTTTTCAGCTTTTGGGCGCAATTCGTCAGGATCTGCCAGGGAATGTCCACGGAATCGATAGGTCAAACATTCTAAAAGCGTAGGTCCCTCGCCTGCTCTAGCCCGCGCGATCGCTTCTTGAGCCACTTGTCTCACAGCAACCACATCCATGCCGTCAACTTCAAAACCTGGCATCCCGAAAACGGCAGCTTTTTTATAGATTGAAGTATCAGAAGTAGCCCGAACGTGCTCCATCCCGATCGCCCATTTATTATTTTCCACCACAAACAACATCGGCAACTTCCATAGCGCCGCCATATTTAGGGTTTCAAAAAACTGACCATTGTTAGTGGCACCATCGCCAAAGAAACAGGCAGAAACCTGGTCATAGCTAGGATCATTCAGCACCTCTCGCATATATTTTGACCGAAATGCCGCTCCTGCTGCCACTGGAATACCCTCTGCCACAAAGGCAAAGCCACCCAGAAAATTATGCTCAGCAGAGAACATATGCATCGAGCCACCGCGACCCTTACTACAGCCAGTTTCCTTACCAAAAAGCTCCGCCATTACTTGATTGGCTGGCACACCTTTGCTTAAAGCATGGACATGATCTCGATAGGTACTACAAACATAGTCATCAGCACGCATCGCTTTAATCACACCCGTAGCCACTGCTTCCTGCCCATTATAGAGATGCACAAAGCCAAACATTTTGCCGCGATAGTACATCTCGGCGCACTTGTCTTCAAAGGTACGCCCTAGAACCATGTCTTCATATAGTATCAAGCCCTCAGCCGCAGTGATTGAGAGAGCAGAAACTGAATTTTGAGGCGCAATTTGTTCTTGTAGCATGGACAGAAAAAATAAAAAGATGTTGAATTAGTTTAACAGTGAATTACCTTCCTTAGAACTTGCCCTAAAAATCTGCATTTTGAGGTGTGCGCGGGAAAGGAATTACATCCCGAATGTTGGTCATCCCGGTCATAAACTGAATCAGTCGCTCGAAGCCTAGTCCAAAACCAGCATGGGGAACTGTACCATAGCGGCGTAAATCCAAGTACCACCAGTAGTCATCAGGATTTAAGCCTGCGGCTCGCATTCTTGCCTCTAAAATCTCTAGGCGTTCTTCACGTTGGGAGCCACCAATAATTTCACCGATACCTGGAGCCAGGATATCCATCGCTCGCACTGTTTGAGTTTGGGAATCTTCACCAAATTCTCCATTCAGGCGCATATAAAAAGCTTTGATTCCCGCTGGGTAGTCCATCACAATCACGGGCTTTTGGAAATGCTCCTCGGCAAGGTAACGCTCATGTTCAGACTGCAAATCAATCCCCCACTCTATTGGAAATTCAAAGGTTTTGCTAGTTTGCTCCAAGATCTTAATCGCTTCAGTGTAAGTAATTCGCTCAAAAGGATGATTAATGATATTTTCAGCATTGGTAATCACGCGATCGCTTACCCTTGCCTGGAAAAATTCCATATCTTCATGGCAGTGATTCAGCACATAGCTAAATAAATATTTCAAAAATTCTTCCGCTAAATCCGCATCTCCCTCTAGGTCACAAAATGCCATTTCTGGCTCTACCATCCAAAATTCGGCTAAATGTCTGGAAGTGTTAGAGTTTTCGGCGCGAAAAGTAGGACCAAAGGTATAAACATTACTAAATGCCATTGCCATGATTTCCGCTTCAAGCTGACCGCTGACGGTGAGATAGGCAGGCTTTCCAAAAAAATCTTGGGCATAATCTAAAGGCTTACCAGCAGAATTAGCTGCCAACTTAGAGAGGTCTAAACTGGTTACGCCAAACATCTCGCCCGCTCCTTCGCAATCACTGGTGCTGATAATGGGTGTATGTACCCAAATAAAGCCGCGTTCTTGAAAAAAATTGTGGATCGCATAGGAACAGGCATTTCGCAGCCTAAAAACTGCACCAAAGGCATTAGTTCTGGGTCGCAGGTGAGCGATCGTGCGTAGATACTCAAAGGAATGACGCTTTTTTTGCAAAGGGTAGGTTTCGGGATCGGCATTCCCCACTACCTCGATTACTTCTGCTTGCAGTTCAATTCTTTGTCCCTTGCCCAGAGAAGCAACTATTTCGCCGCTTGCTCTAAAGGATGCTCCAGTGGTGAGTTGAGGGAGTTGCTCAGCAAGATCAGGAAGATTTAAAGGAATAACTATCTGCAAGCTCCGCAGACAGGAACCATCATTTAGTTCTAAAAAAATTACGTCCTTAGATTCACGCTTAGTCCGAATCCAGCCTTGAGCGGTTGCGTGATCCCCTGGTTGGGCTTGATCTAGAAGTTTTAATATTTGAGAATTCGAGTTCATAGCTAGAACTGATCGGTCACCATGTCACGAATTAGGGGCAGGCGATCGCCAATATAATTACTTAAAGCGCTTTGTTGTGACCCATCAAGGCTCGATTTCTGTTTTACCTGATCCAGTAGCCAGTGCATTAGTCCATCATCGTCCATTTTGAGCACCAAACCAGGCTGAGCCTGATTCACCAATTCCCAAAATAGCCTCATTAGCGAAGGCGACATAGTGAAACCTCTTCTTAAGATTTTCTGTACATTAAATAGAGTAATCTGATTTGATGATAGAGCAGTCGCAATTCACACAAATCGAAATATGGTGTTACCTAAAAATTTCCCACATGTAGAAATTCTAGCGGACAAAACCGAGATTACTAAGCATGCTTTGGCAATTGTCTTAGAACTTTACCAACAGTCGATCGCTGCCCGTGGTCAATTTACCTTTGTAGCATCTGGCGGCAGTACACCCAAGGCTCTTTATCAAGCTTTGGCAAAGCAGAATTTAGACTGGCAAAAGTTTCAGGTTTTCTGGGGCGATGAGCGCTATTTGCCAGCTACCGATCCCCAAAGTAATCAAGGTATGACTCGTGCGAATTGGCTCGATCAGGTATCAATTCCGATCAAGAATATTCACGCCATTCCAACTAACAATGCTGATCACGCGATCGCGGCTCAAGAATACACAAATCATTTAGCAGAATTTTTTGATCTCGCTCCAGGTGAATTTCCTAGTTTTGATCTAATACTGCTCGGCATTGGTGACGATGGACATACCGCTTCGCTCTTTCCCCATACCGATGCACTAAAGGTAAGCGATCGCCTAATCACAGTGGGGCAAAAAGATGGACAACCACGCATCACTTTTACTTATCCTCTGATCAATCAAGCGCGTCAAATCCTCTTCTTAGTAGATGGCGAATCTAAAATCCAGGCCCTAAAGGAAGTATTTGATCCAAGTAGTTCGAGTCAGCAATACCCCGCAAAACTGATTACGGGCAATGTAACTTGGCTTATTTCTCAATCTGCTTCGCCTGACTAGGTTAAGCTGAGATTAAAGAGAAGTTAAGAGACTTAGCTGGACTTGCGACTAAGATCGGCAGTCTTCACTTCTATCCCTAGCACTCCATTAGTAACCTGAGTGGTTGAATACTCATCCAATTCTATGGTTAAGATATCAGGGGTAGGGCGCTGGAAGACCATTGAGGTGATCCCCAAGGCACCTTCTTCGCTCAAATCTTCCTCAAATCCAGGCTTAGCTTGACCTGCTTCTGAGCGACTTAAAAAAGGACCGAAATAATAAACACAGCGCGGAACTTCAGTTGAAATCTCAATCCAGAAAGCCATTCCTAGCTTTTCCAACATTGAAATAAAAAAATCTTTCATGCCATTCCTCTAAAAATAAAGCTTTCAGAATTTATCTGCGAATAACTTGACATAACTTAGCTTTAATTTAGCCTTACAACTTAACTTAAAGATTTTGCCCAAAATTGAGCTTGCGCTTAATCCCAGAGGATTTTTTGGCGAATTTTCTAGACAGTTTTTAAGGATTGGATCACCGAAAATCGAACTTTTAAGAATATGCCTTTGAGAATAATCGGGGGCATATTCAAAGTGAAATATCAAAATGATTTCTAAGTAAATTTAGGGCAGTCTTTTTAAGAGAGTTTTTGGAATGAAAATTATAAACAATTAGTAGTTTAGAAAGTTAATTACCATAGCTTACTACAAGTATAAAATTAAGAACCTAAAGATTTATTCAACTTTGACCTACGCTTGCTTTTGCAACCGTAACAAATATACACAAATTTATCCTAAATTTCTGACTTTAACTGTTCAGATTTAACCGATTTGCCCAACGTTGGCTAAAGATTTCGTATAAAACCATGCCAGTTGCCACTGAAGCATTTAAGCTTGGCACTTTACCAGTTAAAGGTACAGAAATCAGAAAGTCACAGTTGCGCTGGGTAGAAAGACTTAAGCCCTCATCTTCAGAGCCAATTACTAAAGCGATCGCTCCGCTAAATTTTACTTTATGTACCGATTCAAACCCGTCGGCAGCCGTACCGTAGATCCAAAAGCCCTGTTCTTTTAGTTGTTCTAAAGCCCTGCTGAGATTAACAACCCGCGCGATCGCGAAACTTTCTAATGCTCCAGCCGCTACCTTGGCTACTGCGGAAGTTACCCCTACTGCCCGCCGTTGCGGAATAATTAGACCCTGGGCACCCAAAGCCTCCGCCGTGCGGATAATTGCGCCTAAATTATGGGGATCAGTCAGTCCGTCTGCCACAATTACAACTGGCTCGTTACTTTCTTTCTTTACCCTTTCGATTAGATCTTCTAATTCCAAATATTCATAGGCAGAAATTTGTGCGGCAATCCCTTGATGATTAGCAAAGTTAGTGATTTGACTGAGTCGTTTAGGTTCAACTTCATCTACTACCGCTCCAGCCGCCTTAGCATCATTGATTAAGCCCAAAAAATCTGGCGCATAGCGCAACTTTGGGGTGACCCAGATTTTATGAAAAGTGCGATTACTCTCTAGGGCAGCCTGAACCGCATGGCGACCAAAGACTAAATCAATGTTGTTTTCTTGTTCTTCTTGAGCTTGAGGGGGAAAGCGATCGCTAGGGGGCAAACTTCTTAAGCGAGATTTGATTTTTTCTCGCCGCTCATGCCGATCTGCGGGATCAGCCTGGAAATTGCGATCGCTTGTGTAGCTTGGCTTGAAACTAGCTCTAGGTTCAGATTTATAGTCTCTTCTACGCTCATCCCTAGGCTCATCTCTACTTTCATCCCTTTGATCATTGCGGCTTTCAATCTTGCCCTGAGAGAATTTAGGCGAGAATTTAGCTGGAAATTTGGGCTGAAATTTAGGCAGAGGTGGGCGACTTTCTTCCCTAAATTGTCGCTGCTCAGGTTCAGGCGATCGCCCTAATTT
Source organism: Pseudanabaenales cyanobacterium (assembly GCA_038246525.1). GTDB lineage: Bacteria > Cyanobacteriota > Cyanobacteriia > Pseudanabaenales > Pseudanabaenaceae > JANRLH01. The sequence goes on along the minus strand of JBBRVV010000012.1, from coordinate 4,197 downwards.
TGGTTTGACTATCGGCGTAGAACTTGGGCGTACTGAAAAAGTGCGCTTCCCCTCTGAGTTGGGCACAAATTTCCCTCTCGCTTTACCTTCATTCCCCCAATCTTTTCTTTCTGAGTTTCTCTCAGAATTTCGGTCAAAGCTTCTCTCAGAATTTCTCTCAGTATTCCTTTCACTACTCCTCTCAGCGGGGCGATCAAATCGCTTGGGTAGGTCAGATCTGCGCTCAGGGCTTTCTGCTCTATCGCCAGTCTCAGATCGGTTGAACTTCTCAGTTCTAAATGTTCTGTCCGAGCTTTCTGTCCTATCTGTACGATCAGACTTCTTAAAGGTTTTGTCCGATCTTTTCACAGGTTCAAGCTTGCGCACAGATTTTTGTTCTGGTTGATCCCCACGTTCTTGAATTTTGATACTTGCCTTGGGTTGATCTCTAGGGATCGGCTGAGGTACAGGTTTGCGGCGAGAACTGTAGCGGGAATTGCGGAAAGAAGGGAAATCTTCACTTTCTGGTTTCTTTGAACTTTCTCTGATTTCAAAGTCGCTAGGATCAGATTTTTTTGGCTCAATGCTCTTAGTTTCGCCTGAGCGATCGCGATCCCCATTTTTCGCACCGTTTTTTGCTCTACGGCTGGTGAAGGTTGCCTTGTACTTAGATTTAGGTTTCATGGTCGGTATGTTGCAGAATGAGTTGAAAGCGATCGCGATCAGAAAGATAAAGATAGGCTAAAAGCACTTCAAAACCTGTAGCTTTCTGGTAAATTTCAGGCTCCATGGCACGAGTAGGCTGACCCGCACTATTGCGTCCCCGCCGAATCAAGTCCTGCTCTGCCTGAGTCAATATTTGGTTGTCAATTAATTTTTGTAGGGATTTGGCTTGGCTCTCTGCCCGCACTTTTGCCACTACCAATTGATGATAAGCGTTAATTTTGCGCACTGGTTGCAGGTATGACTGTCGAACATGAAGCTCGTAGATCGCATCTCCCAGGTAGGCAAGGGCACTAATTGGAATAGCAGCTAAGCTATCAATGGGCGGTGGCGAGAGAGCCATACATAATTGATATATTACTAAGCAAAATATTTGGGCAAATTATTGGGGCAGCTTAACAAGCCACAGATTATTGTTCCGTGGCGTTTTCTGTCTCGGTCTAAGTTTTAGTTTAGGCTTCGGGGGCAGGTCGACTTTGTGGCAGATTACTTAACGCCGCATCTACGGAAGTTTGTAAAGAGAGAAATTGCTCTAAACGTACCAGTTTCACAGTTTGAGTAACGCGAGCATTACTAATAATTTGTAACGTACCTTTTACGCCTTGGGTCTTTTTTGCCATTTGCACCAGCACCCCAATACCTGAACTGTCAACAAAATCAATTGCCGACAAATCTAAAATGATGTTATTAGGTCCTTCTTCTACGCATTTGCCCACTACTTTACGAAATGCAGGTTCAGAAAATGCGTCTAGTAGCCCAGCGAGGCGAAATAATTGATAGTTATCCTTGACTTCGCGGCTGCCTCTAAGGCTCACTGTCAGGGTTAGTTGTTCTGGAATATTGACCTCCAAAGGTGCAATAGAGTTGGGTAAATTGCGATGCTAATTCTAGGCGCTTTCGCTGAACTTGTCTAGTAAAAAATTGTTACGGCTATTTTTAGCCGATCTGACCTAAAAAAAGACTATAAGAAAGGCTGCTGTTGGGTAATACAGTGGAATGCGCCACCGCCGATCAGAATACTTTTTGCGGCTAGTCCAATCGTGTTTCTTGTGGGGAAATGGGGCGCGATCGCTTCGAGAGCCGCTTGATCGTAATCCGTGCCATAGGTGGGGACGATCAGATGATCATTGGCAATATAAAAATTTAGGTAGCTGGCGGGCATGATCTCTCCTTGTTGATCCAAGACTAAGCCAGGGGAAGGGATAGGAATCAAATTTAGATCTCGTCCTTGGGCATCTTGAAAATCAGTCAGTTGCTTGGCTATTTCACCTAAAACCACTGCATTAGGATCATTGCTACCACTAGCATTCATGTACATAACTTTGGTAGGTGCTACAAATCGAGCGATCGTATCGATGTGTCCATCGGTGTGGTCGTTGCGTAATCCTTGATCTAACCACAGAACTTTTTTTAAGCCGTAAGCTTGGCAAATAATTTGAGAAATTTGCGCCTCATTTAAGTCTGGGTTGCGATCGCTCAAACATTGCCTAGTTGTTAAGCAGGTGCCCTCACCGTCCACCTCAACCGCTCCGCCTTCAAGAATTAAAGGAAAGGCTTGGGTTGGCAGATTGAGAAATTTAGCGATCGCCCTAGAAACGCCCCGATCCCCAGGCATCAGATATTTATTGCCCCATCCGTTCCAGTTAAAAACCTGAGCCGCCATTTGCCCTTGCTCAGAAATTACGAAAATCGGTGCAGTATCCCGTAGCCAAATATCGCCATAGGGGATCAGGTGAAATCTCACAGGTAAATTGCCTAGAGCTTGGGAAGCGATCGCTGCTATTTCTTGATCACGCACTAATATTTCTAACTTTTCTGAACGGGCAATCACTTTTGCCAAGGCAACAAACTCAGCCTGAGCTGCCGCTAAATGCTCGAACCATTCTTCTCGCGCCGCAGGAAATGCTAACCAACAGGCACTATGGCGCTGCCATTCAGCAGGTTGTACAAAATTTAGATTAGCTCCTAAAGTCATAGCTCAAAAATCGCCATTACAGTTAATTGATAAAATCATCCGAGTTTCAGGCAACGCTCAAAAAGCTAAACCATTAAAGCTTCTAAGCCATTTATATCTAAAATCCACAGTTGGTCACTTTCGCTATTGCGGCGGATTAGGTTTTTCTTCTCCAATTTCCCTAGGGAGCGGGTGACAGTTTCTCTAGCTAGTCCACTGAGACTACTTAGTTCGCGGTGAGGCAAAGTAGGGATGGATATACCCTCAGCACTTGCTACGCCCTGTCCCTCAGCCAAAAATAGTAGTACATCTGCCACCCTAGAGGTGCTGTCCGCTTCGCGCAGTCTGAGACGGCGGTTTACCTGGCGCAATCTTCTTGCCAATAGGCGCGCTAACCTAATTCCTGCCATTGGCTCATTTTCTAGCAGATACATAAAGTCTTGGGCAGGCAGACTAGCAATATTTGCCTCGGTGAGGGTGATCACATCAGTGGAACGGGTAATTAAATCCAAGGATGCCATTTCACCAAACATTTCGCCCTTGCCCAGAATATTTAGGGTAACTTCTTTGCCTTCCAGATTGTAGGTGCGTACCTTCACCCAGCCGTTCAAGATAAAATAAACCGAGTTGCCCCAGTCATTTTCTAGCAGAATTACCTGATCTACGGGGTGATGTCTAGTAACCACATGGGCGATCGCGCGTTGCAAGGCCCCAGGGCTTAATCCCTTAAAGAAGGAGAAAGCCTCGATTTGCGCTTGAGATTCAGTGAATTCGAGCATAGTTAGCCTAAGTGTCACCTCATAGGAAATTAAAGCGTTTAAGTAGCGATCAGGCTATACAGATTAGTTGCTAAATTGGCAAACAAGTTATCTTGATCAGGGTTTGCTGAAGGCATAATTTCTGCCTCAATCGCTGCCACTTGAGCGGGAGATAAATTTAATAAGCTAATCAATTTTTGGTAAGCCTCTGCCTCATCAGGATTGATCTGGTCTTCATCTGGGGTACGACGGCTGGCGGAAATTACCTGATAGCCCAATTTTAAGACGAGCGCGCGATCGCTTTGATTGGTGATACTTGGAATTACCTCTTCGAGTGGGATATTTTGTCCCAAATATTCGGCTAATTCAAATTTTAAGCTAGCCACTTGGCTTTCATCCTTTGAATTAGACTGGCAAAATAAAACCGCAAGCTGATCGAGCAATACCCGAATTTCATCCGTCTCAAGTTGTCCATCCGCCCAAGCCATTGCCGTGGCTGCTCGTAGAATATTCATTTGAGCGGGCGAAATTAAAGGAGGAGCAGGAAAGTTAGACATAAAATCATTTCTCCTAAAAAATAGTCCTAAATTGATCTAAATCCACTAGCGACCTGATTTTCGTTAATTTTTGTGCAACGGGCGGCTAGTTTAATTTTTCTTGCAGATTTTGGCGATTGAGCAAATTCAAGTCCACTCTAATCTCTAGTTTTTGGTCGGGATCTCGTAACAGCAGCACTACCTCGCCTGTCGGTCTTACTAGACTGGTGATTTGCGGATTAGCTAG
>JBBRVV010000011.1:0-17491 GCA_038246525.1 Pseudanabaenales cyanobacterium | reverse complement strand
TATCAAGGGCGCATGAGTAGTTCTCAAGTGCAGAAACAGCTTAGCTTTCGTTCCTTAATTGATGCCCGACACATTAAGAGCTTAAACAGCTTAAATAAAAATAGAAATGGCGAGAGCCAAGTGTGCCTTGCTCACCTCAATCCCCCAGGCAAAATGGGAGTTGATCGAATTGAAGTTAAGTTTGAAGTAAATAGCGATCGCTGTCTGATTGCCTCAGTTACTGATCTCCAAACCAAGCAACTTTTAGTAAACCAAGAAGCGATCGCCAAGCTAGTTTAATCTTGCCAAGAATCTGTTTTAACGGCTCCGTTCACCCGCTGCCAGGAACCACTCGTTTTCAATAAACCATCTCGATACGGTGGGTGTCTAACGGGATTGTTATACGCAGTTTTTCACACAAAAATCATGAATGGGAGAATTTGAAAGGCAGAACCTTGAACTTGAATATTAATAAACTCAGCCACCATACTTTTGTTATTTATTATTTGTGAAAATAACTCATTCGGTAGCTGTGATGGCAGCATCGCCATGTCATAGTTTACAAATGAACTCATTACCTCTCCCCTGCTAATTGTAGCCATATACAAAATTTAGCTAAAGCCAGGAATCAAGCCCTTAGTCAATTTTTTAATTGCGCCGCCTGCCACATCTCGATAACGTAACTCGCCGCAAAGAATCTGTCCCATCCGCTTGGTAGCCGCAGGTCGCTTAATTCCTGCTTTATAAGCAAACCCAGGCACGCGATAGAATACATTGGCAATCCGTTGCGCCCATGCCATATCTATGCCCCATTCCTGCTGAATTTGCATGGTGTAATTTTTGAGCGCATCTTTGTCTCCCCCCAAAGCGCGATCAATTGCTTTGCCAGCCAGCATTCCACTAAAAAGAGAAGGGCGAATACCTTCGGCAGTAAAGGGGTCGACTACACAGGCAGCCTCACCCGCTAATAGAGCATTTTGAGTATGTAGATTTTGATCGCCATCCCAGAGGCAAAGTGGATGTCCATATTGCTTGATCTTGCCAATTTCCACGTCAAAGATTTTGGCATATTCTGCCGCTACTTCCTTTAGATTTTGCTTTTCGCCGCCTAAAAAAGTACCACTGCCGATTGAGTAACCATCTGCTTTCGGAAAATTCCAGATATAACCATTTGACAATCCACCAAAATCAAAGTGGGCAGCTTGAAGATGGGCATTATGTTCTAGGTTATTAAGGGGAATTTCCACCTCTAGGGCGGCTCCCATGCGGCGTTTACGATCCTTGAAGCCCAGCCACTTTGCCATCGTGCCTTTCGCGCCATCAGCGGCAATTAAATATTTGGCTTCTAATTCTTCAGGATGTTCGTCTTGGCTGATTTTTACTTTCCAGCGATCGCTTGCCCAAGTAATCCCAGTCACAGTAGTGCGATCTCGTAGTTTTGCGCCAATCTTTTCGGCTTGTTGAATCAAATAATGATCAAAAATATCACGCCGAACCATCCACACAGGCTCTATTGTCTCTAAGTCGGTAAGTTGGGCATCACCCATTTGCCAGGTGTAGCGAATTTGTTTTACTTTCAGCGAGACAGCGGGCGAAAAATCAAAATCGAACCATTGCTGCACCATCGGCGATACTCCACCACCACAGGGTTTGTAACGCGGCAGAGACTCACGTTCTAATACCAAAACTGACCTACCGCCCTTGGCTAAATGGTAGGCGGCAGCGCCTCCTGCTGGTCCACTTCCGACAACGATGCAATCGAACATAAAAAGTTAGCTAAATCTAAAAAATTTTCTGAACAATCTTAAGCACAAGTTTCAATTTAGCGTAATACAGTGAGAAGCAGTTAATTTTTAATCGAATGCCGATGTTTTCAGAGACAGCGATCGCTTGGAGTTTGGTCATCTTGGCGGCAGTGAATAATTCAATTGGCAGCCTTTTGCTCAAAAAATCGCGTTTGGTTGCGACTGATTCAGGCTTTATAAATCTCTTGCTTTCACCTTGGTTCTTGGCGGGTCTGTTATTTTATGCCACTAACGTGGTGATTTTTGCTAAAGCTTTGGACAAGTTGCCGGTTTCGACTGCCTACCCCGTGCTGGCGGGTACAGGTTTCGGCTTGATCGCGATCGCGGGTAGTTTTTTCTTTGCTGAAAAGCTGGGTGTGAATCAATGGATCGGTATGGCGCTAATCTTGGCTGGTGTGATTGTAGTCAGCAGCAAGCGCTAATCAGAATTTTTGAATAGGCTCAAAACTGGGAAGCAAGCTCCAAAAAATGAAGCGATCGCCGCAACCGCACCAAAAATATGGGGAATTTGAAATTGGGTAATCAATTCATCTGCTGCCATTGGCAAAGTGAACAACAGCAGACTAGAAAGTCCCAAACGTACAAGAATCTTACCTAGCATAGTCTCACAGTCTAAATCGACTAATTACAAGGGCATGGCTGACATAAATCTCAAAAGTATTTAAGATGCAGTAAGCATAAATGTCTGTTCTTAGGTACTTTGTAAAACTGAATACAGAAAAAAAGCATTAAGTATGCGTCAGTCTTAAAATCTGAGCTTTCGTTTACAATTGAAAACTGAGATTAATCCCCAGACAGGCTGATCCCCATGCAACCAACCGACCCTAATAAATTTACGGAAAAAACTTGGGAAGCGATCGTCAACTCCCAGGAAGTCGCAAGGCGGGTACAGCATCAACAATTAGAGACAGAGCACTTACTCACCGCAGTTTTGGAGCAAAAACCTGGGCTAGCAACGACTATTCTGACCACTGCCAATGTTCCGATAGTTAAAATTCAAAAACAAGTTGAAGATTTTTTGCGATCGCAGCCCAAAGTTAATAATTTTGATCAGTTATATTTAGGACGCAGTCTAGAAACCTGGCTAGATCGGGCGGATGAAAGCCGTAAAGCCTTCGGCGATCAATTTATTTCGATCGAGCATCTACTCTTGGGCTTGTTTGAAGACGAGCGGTTGGGCAAAAAATTATTGCGAAGCTTTAGTGTGGATCGCCCAGCTTTAGAGTCAATTATCAAAAAATTGCGCGGCAGCCAAACTATTACCGATCAATCACCCGAATCTAAATATGCAGCTTTAGAAAAATACGGGCGTGACCTTACTGCTGTTGCTCAACAAGGCAAACTCGATCCAGTGATCGGGCGGGATGATGAAATTCGGCGGGTGATCCAAGTGCTGTCACGACGTAGTAAAAACAATCCAGTATTAATTGGTGAGCCAGGTGTCGGTAAAACGGCGATCGCTGAAGGCTTAGCCCAGAGAATTACCCGTGGTGACGTACCAGAATCCCTCAAGGGCAGAACCCTAATTAGTCTGGATCTAGGCGCATTAATTGCGGGCGCAAAGTATCGCGGTGAATTTGAAGACCGACTGAAAGCGGTTTTGAAAGAAGTTTTGGACTCCGAAGGCAAAATCGTATTGTTTATTGATGAGCTACATACGGTAGTTGGGGCTGGTGCAAACCAAGGTTCAATGGATGCCAGCAACTTACTCAAGCCAATGTTGGCAAGAGGCGAACTGCGTTGTATTGGCGCGACTACCCTGGACGAGTATCGCAAATATATTGAAAAAGATGCAGCACTTGAGCGTCGCTTTCAACAGGTTTTTGTTGATCAGCCAAATGTAGAAGACACGATTTCGATTTTGCGCGGATTGAAGGAGCGTTACGAAGTGCATCATGGCGTAAAAATTGCCGATTCTGCTTTAGTGGCGGCGGCGGTACTTTCTAATCGTTATATTAGCGATCGCTTCTTACCCGATAAAGCGATCGATTTGATGGATGAGTCTGCAGCAAAGTTAAAAATGGAAATCACTTCCAAACCATTAGAACTAGATGAGATTGATCGCCGTCTTTTGCAACTGCAAATGGAAAGACTCTCATTGCGCCAAGAAGAAGAAATGGCAATCAGCGATCGCTCAGAACAAAATGGCAAAATAATCTATAAAACCAAATCTGCCCAGGCTACGATGGAACGCTTACAAATTCTCGATCAGGAGCTAGAGAGCTTAAAAGATAAACAAAGTAAAATTAGCGATCGCTGGCTCGGTGAAAAGCAAGGAATTGAACAGATTCAAAAAATCAAAGAACAAATCGATCAGGTCAAACAACAAATCGAAAACGCCAAGGCAAGATATGAACTGAATTTGGCAGCTAAATTGGAATTTGGCGAATTAGTGGTACTCAAAGAACAATTGGAAACCGCCGAATTAGAAATAGAAAGTACCCGCCTAGAAGGTTATTCGCTATTCCGAGAGCAAGTCACTGAAGACGATATCGCCGAAATTGTCGCCCGTTGGACAGGTATTCCAGTCAAAAGCCTAATGGAATCCGAACGCCAAAAATTGCTCAAACTGGAATCCCATCTGCATGAGCGGGTAATTGGGCAAGAAGAAGCAGTAAGCTCGGTCGCATCAGCCATTCGGCGGGCTAGGGCTGGAATGCAAGACCCAAATAAACCGATCGGTTCTTTTCTATTTTTGGGTCCCACAGGCGTAGGTAAGACTGAATTAGCGCGTACTTTAGCAAAATATCTGTTTGATGCCGAAGATTCCCTGATTCGCTTAGATATGTCGGAATATATGGAGAAAGGTTCAGTTCTGCGGATGATTGGTGCGCCACCTGGCTATATCGGCTATGAAGAAGGCGGTCAATTCTCGGAAGCCGTGCGTCGTCGTCCCTACTCAGTCATTCTCTTTGATGAAATTGAGAAGGCGCATAGTGACGTTTTCAATATCCTCTTACAGGTATTAGACGATGGTAGAATTACCGACAGTCAAGGACGCACGGTAGACTGCAAAAATACGGTAATTATTATGACTAGCAATATTGGCAGCGAGTATATTCTCGATATTGTAGACAACGAAGCCAAATATGAAGAAGTGAGAAAGCGAGTTACTGATTCTTTACGGCTCAAATTCCGTCCCGAATTTCTCAATCGAATTGATGAAACCGTAATCTTTCAGGCACTTACTAAATCGGAAATTGCGGCGATCGCTTCACTCCAGATTAAACGCATAGAACAACGTTTAGCCGAACAGAAACTCAGTATTAGTCTCACCCCTGCTGCTCAAGCCTACATTGCTGAACTGGGTTATGATCCAATCTACGGCGCCAGAATCCTCAAGCGCATAATTCAGCGCGAAATTGAGAATCCGATCGCTACCAAAATCCTTGAAGGTGCTTTCCCACCTGGGCATAAAATTCTAGTCTCTTTGGAGAATTTAGTGGATGGCGATCGCTTAATATTTGAGTAAACTTATCTACTTCGCTTCCATCCAATTTTGTCCCACATGAATATCCACCACTAAAGGCACCGAAAGAGAAAGCGCTGACTCCATTACTTGCTTAATTTGCGGTAGCAGTTGATCAACCTCTCCCCTCGGCATCTCAAACACCAATTCATCATGCACTTGCAAAAGCATTTTCGCTTCATAGTTTTTTAGCAACTCGCCAAGTTGAATCATCGCCAACTTAATAATATCTGCACTTGTGCCTTGAATTGGCGCATTCACCGCCTGTCGTAACATTCCTGCTCGATACTGGGCTGAAGCATTATTTAAGTCTCTAAAATAACGTCTGCGTCCTGATACCGTGGTGACAAAACCTTTCTCTTGGGCTTCTCTTTCCACTTCCTGCATATAGCTAAAAATGCGAGAGTATTGCTGGTTAAAAGTATCAATAAATGCCCTTGCTTCTTTTGCCGAAATCCCAGTTTCGCGACTAAATTTCTGCGCTCCCATGCCATAGATTACGCCGTAGTTAATGATCTTCGCCAATCGACGCTCTTCGCTATTCACTTCTTCCTTTGCCAACAGCAGTTGAGCCGTGCGTGTATGTACATCAATATTTTGATTGTAAGCCTTCACCAATTCTGGTTCTTGACTCAAGTGGGCAAGAATGCGAAGCTCAATTTGCGAATAGTCGGCTGCCACCAAAACCCAATCCTGGGCGGGAATAAAGCCCTTGCGGATTTGACGACTGAAGGCAGTACGAATGGGAATATTCTGCAAATTTGGATTAGAGCTACTCAGTCTACCTGTGGCCGTCACCGTTTGATTAAAATCCGTGTGTACTCTGCCAGTTTTAGGTTGAATCAAGGCCGGAAGTGCGTCTACATAGGTGGATTTTAGTTTGGCTAAAGTGCGATGTTCTAAAATCGTATCGATTAGTGGATGGGAACCCTGAAGTTTATTTAATACTGCTACATCCGTGGAATAGCCCAACTTACTCTTACGGGATTTTTGACTAAATTCTTCTCCCAAAAGTTCAAATAGAATCTCGCCTAGTTGCTTGGGCGAATTGAGATTAAATTCCTTGCCAGCTTCTTTATATGCCCGAATAGCGATCGCTGCCAACTCAATCTCTAACTCTTTGGAGAACTTTTCTAAATATGCCCGATCTATTCTGATTCCCCGCCATTCCATTTCTGCCAGTATCGGCTCTAGGGGTAGTTCTATATCTTCAAATACTTGGTTCAATAGTGGGATTTCAGCAAGTTGCGATCGCAAAATTGGCATTAATCTAAACGTAGTATGCACATCTGCACCACAATAATTCGCAACTAAAGGAATAGGAATATCGGCGATTGTTTGTTTCTTGCCCACCAACTCTTCATAATTTAAAGTCGAAATATTTAATAATCTTAGCGAAAGATTACTCAAACTATGACTTGCCTCTGGATCGAGTACATAACTAGCCAGCATCGTATCAAATTCTACTCCCTTCAGTTCAATTCCTACTGAGCAAAAAATCAAACGATCAAACTTAGCATTTTGCAACACTTTGCCAAACTTAGAATCTTCTAATAGCGGCTGTAACTGCGATTTAACTAATTGCCAATCTAAATTTAGTCCTTCTTTATGCCCAATCGGGATATAGGCGATTTGCGAAGTTTCTGCTCCCCAAGCACAGCCAATTCCCACTAACTTTGCTTCAAATGGATTAAGTGCCGTAGTTTCTGTATCCCAGGCTACTAAGGGAGATTGGCGCAAAATCTCCAACAAGTCAGATAACTTTGCTTCAGTGTCAATGATTTCCACTTGCAGTTGCAGAGTTTCTTGAGGAGCTTCGTTCTTAAAGTCAAACCACAGATCTGCTGCTGACTCTTCTTCCATTGTTCCCTGCTTAGCCGCAACTATACCGCCCATTTTGGTTTGAATTTTATCTATTTTGCGAATGTAATCTTTAAACTCCAATGCCTCCAGTAAGGGGATCAAGTGCTCAGTATCAAAACCACGCAATTCACAATCATTTAAGTCCAAATCCAGTTCTACATCCGTCTTGATCTTTGCCATAAATTGAGAATGTTTTGCCGCCTCAATTCCCTCAGTCAACTTGGTAGCGATCGCTCCTTTGATCTTAGGAATTGCTGCTAAAACCTGTTCCAAACTGCCATACTCAGTCAAAAGCTTCACCGCCGTCTTTGCGCCGATACCCCGCACCCCAGGAATATTATCAGAGCTATCGCCACACAGTGCCTTGTAGTCCACCACCTGCTCAGGCGCTATGCCTAATTTTTCTTTTACTTCGGCGGCGTGAAACTCCTGAATTTTATCTTTTTGTCCCAGGTGTAGCACTGAAATCTCTTTATCTAGATCAATTAGCTGAAATAGATCTTGGTCGCCACTCATAATCTTGATGCTATAACCTGCTTCGCTACCAGTAATTGCTAACGTGCCAATTACATCATCCGCCTCAAACCCAGGCTTGGTAATTACAGGAATTGCCATCGCTGCCAAAATCTGTTGGAGGTTCTGGATATCGGGAATAAAATTTTCGGGGGTCTCTGAGCGCCCCGACTTATAAGTCGGGTCAAGTTCGTGGCGAAAGGTTGGTATTCCCAAATCAAAGGCGATCGCTACTGCTACGGGCTGCTCTTTGTCCAAAATCTCCAGTAAAGCCTTCAGAAATCCAAAACTAACGCTAGTGGGTATACCCGTTGAGGTACATAGCCCACCCTCGCCCTTGTAGGCAAAGGCATAATAGGAGCGAAAAGCTAAGGAATGCCCATCAACTAAGAGGAGTAATGGCTTTGACATAAATTAATTGACTTATGTAGGGATATATTGTTAGTATGATGTACTGTCGCCAAAAAAGTTAGGTAGTATTAACTAAGATAAATCTCTATGCCCACCATTCAGCAGCTCATTCGTACTGAGCGCCAGAAAGTAACCCGCAAAACTAAGTCTCCTGCCCTTAAAAGCTGCCCTCAAAGACGAGGAGTTTGTACCCGTGTATACACAACCACACCAAAGAAGCCTAACTCTGCACTAAGAAAAGTGGCAAGGGTCAGACTTACCTCTGGGTTTGAGGTGACTGCCTATATTCCTGGCGTAGGGCACAACTTGCAGGAACATTCCGTTGTAATGATTCGTGGCGGCAGGGTCAAAGATTTACCTGGAGTTCGATACCATATTATCAGAGGCACCTTAGACACAGCGGGTGTCAAAGATCGTAAGCAAGGACGTTCCAAGTATGGAACAAAGAGACCAAAACCAGGTCAGCCAGCAGCTACAGCTACCAAGGGTAAGAAGAAATAAAGGGAAGATGAAATAGGAGCAAGAAAACTAAGCACTTGGCTGAAATCTTAACTGATGCTTGATTAGCTCCAGACTTTTTCCTCAAATTTTTTCAACTAAAGATTTAGATTTCCACTAACGTATCCATTTAGACTAATCCGATTAATGAAGTAGAGCCATGTCTCGTAGAACCAAAGCCGCTAAGCGCATAACCCTTCCCGATGCCGTTCACAACAGTCGTTTAGTCAGTATGTTGATTAAACGCCTAATGGAGCGCGGTAAATATTCCCTTTCATCTCGCATAGTTTACAAGGCGATGGACATAATGTCTGAACGTACTGGTAATCCACCTATGGAGATCTTTGATCGAGCAATTCGTAACGCTACCCCCTTGGTTGAAGTTAAAGCCAGGCGAGTAGGTGGTGCAACTTATCAAGTACCAATGGAAGTACGCAGCGATCGCGGTGTCGCCTTGGCACTACGTTGGTTAGTACAATATTCTCGTCAACGCCCAGGTAGAGGCATGGCAAGCAAATTAGCAAATGAGTTAATTGATGCTTCCAATGAAACTGGGGGGACTGTGCGTAAACGCGAAGAAACCCATAAAATGGCTGAAGCAAACAAAGCCTTTGCCCACTACCGCTACTAGAGCTAGCTTCAAGCCTGTCTCATGGGCTGCTAGTTAGAAATCTTGAAGGCGTTAGCTGAATAGTCTAGAATACAAAAAGAAAATCGCACCAATTAAAAAGTTTACATTCCTGTAACTACGAGGAAGCACCTGTGGCAAGAACTATTCCGTTAGATAGAGTCCGAAATATTGGGATCGCAGCCCACATTGATGCGGGCAAGACCACTACCACCGAGCGAATTTTGTTCTACTCAGGTGTTGTACATCGCATGGGCGAGGTTCATGAAGGTACTGCTGTAACCGACTGGATGGTTCAAGAGCGTGAACGGGGAATTACCATCACAGCAGCAGCGATCACCACTTCTTGGACTCATAGAGATCCCCAAAATCCAACCCAGCCGATGCCCGATGCCTTTGAGCATAAAATCAATATTATTGATACTCCTGGACACGTTGACTTCACCATCGAAGTGGAACGTTCTATGCGAGTTTTAGATGGCGTGATTGCCGTATTTTGCTCCGTAGGTGGCGTTCAGCCCCAATCTGAAACTGTATGGCGACAAGCTGATCGCTACAAGGTGCCGCGTCTGATCTTTGTTAACAAGATGGATCGTACTGGTGCAAACTTCTTTAAGGTATATGAGCAAGTTCGCGATCGCCTGAGAACCAACGCTGTACCGATTCAAATTCCGATTGGCAGTGAAGGTAACTTCTCTGGAATTGTAGATTTGGTAAGAATGCGCGCCTACATCTACACCAACGACATTGGTACCGAAATTATCGAAACTGAGATCCCAGCAGAGGTGCTTGATCAAGCAAATGAATTTCACCTCAAACTGATTGAATCGGTCGCAGAAGCGGATGATATTCTAACTGAGAAGTATTTAGAAGGCATTGAACTAACTGAAGCTGAAGTTCGTAATGGGCTGAGAGTTGGAACTTTAACTGGCAAAATCGTGCCTATGGTTTGTGGTTCTGCCTTCAAGAATAAAGGTGTTCAAGCCTTATTGGATGCAGTTGTAGACTACTTACCTGCCCCAATTGATGTACCCCCAGTTCAAGGTACACTATTGGACGGCACTGAGGTAACCCGCTCTGCAAACGACGATATGCCAATGTCTGCACTCGCATTCAAAATCATGTCTGACCCCTATGGTCGCTTGACCTTTGTTAGGGTTTACTCTGGAGTATTAAAGAAAGGTTCTTATGTACTCAACTCAACAAAAGATAAGAAGGAACGAATTTCTCGATTAATTGTATTGAAGGCAGATGATCGCATTGAGGTAGATGAGCTACGTGCAGGTGACCTAGGCGCAGTTCTAGGTATGAAAGATACCTTTACAGGTGACACTCTCAGTGAAGAAAGCTCTCCTGTGATTTTGGAGTCTCTATTTATTCCTGAGCCTGTGATCTCAGTGGCAGTTGAGCCTAAAACTAAGCAGGATATGGAGAAGCTCTCTAAGGCGCTACAAGCTCTGTCTGAGGAAGATCCAACCTTCCGGGTGATGGTCGATCCTGAAACTAACCAAACCGTAATCTCAGGCATGGGTGAGCTTCACCTTGAAATTCTGGTAGATAGAATGCTTAGAGAGTTTAAAGTGGAAGCAAATGTGGGTGCGCCACAGGTAGCTTATCGAGAAACCGTTCGCAAGTCCGTCAAAGCTGAAGGCAAATTTATCCGTCAAAGTGGTGGTAAGGGTCAGTATGGTCATGTTGTGATCACTTTAGATCCTGCTGAGCCAGGCACTGGCTTCGAGTTTGTCTCCAAAGTCGTCGGTGGTACTGTACCCAAAGAATATGTCAATCCTGCTGAGCAAGGTATGAAGGAAGCTTGCGAGTCAGGCATTGTCGCTGGTTATCCTTTAATCGATGTCAGGGCAACCTTAATTGATGGTTCATACCATGACGTAGACTCTTCAGAAATGGCATTTAAAATTGCTGGTTCTATGGCAATCAAGGAGGCAGTAATGAAGGCTAATCCTGTTTTACTTGAACCGATGATGAAGGTTGAAGTTGAAGTACCTGAGGACTACATTGGCACTATAATTGGTGATCTAAACTCTCGTCGAGGTCAGATTGAGGGGCAGACTACCGAGCTGGGTATAGCTAAGGTGACATCTAAAGTTCCATTAGCTCAGATGTTTGGTTATGCCACTGACATTCGCTCTAAAACTCAAGGTAGAGGTATATTTTCTATGGAATTTAGCCACTACGAAGAGGTTCCCCGTAATGTCGCAGAAGCTATTATTGCGAAAAATAAAGGGAAAGATTAGAGAAATCTAAGTAACCAGACAGAATTTACAAACAACTCGACTTACACATAACTTCGGAGAAAGGGATAAAGGTTAAATGGCACGCGCAAAGTTTGAACGAAATAAACCACACGTCAATATCGGCACAATTGGTCACGTAGATCATGGTAAAACCACCTTGACAGCTGCGATCACCATGACTCTTGCAGCGATTGGTCAGGCTGCTGCTAGAAAGTATGATGAAATTGATGCGGCTCCTGAAGAGAAACAGCGTGGCATTACCATCAATACTGCGCACGTTGAGTATCAGACTACTGCTCGTCACTATGCTCACGTTGATTGCCCTGGACACGCTGACTATGTTAAAAACATGATCACTGGTGCAGCTCAAATGGATGGAGCTATCCTTTTAGTATCAGCAGCAGACGGACCTGAACCTCAAACTAGAGAACATATCCTGTTGGCGCGTCAGGTGGGTGTGCCTAATCTAGTAGTCTTTCTTAACAAAGAAGACCTGATGGAAGGAGAAGAGGAACTCGTGGAGCTAGTTGAATTAGAAGTACGAGAGCTACTTTCATCCTATGAGTTCGACGGTGATAACATTCCCATCACTAGAGGTTCTGCTAAGCAAGCGGTAGACGCTTTAACAATTACGCCTACCCTTAAGCGTGGCGACAACCCTTGGATCGATAAGATCTACACTCTAATGGAAACTGTAGATAGCTTCATTCCTACACCTGAACGCGCGATTGATAAGCCTTTCTTGATGGCAGTGGAAGATGTGTTCTCGATTACTGGTCGTGGTACAGTTGCGACTGGCAGAATTGAGCGTGGTAAGGTCAAAGTGGGTGACACTGTTGAGCTTGTAGGCATTCGTGATACTCGCAGCACTACTGTAACTGGAATCGAAATGTTCAAGAAGAGTTTAGATGAAGGTTTGGCAGGAGACAATGCTGGCTTGTTGCTACGCGGTATGCAAAAAGATGATATTGAGCGTGGCATGGTAATTGCAAAACCAGGTTCAATCACCCCACATACTCAGTTCGAGGCTCAGGTTTACATTTTAACTGAGAAGGAAGGTGGTCGTAAAACTCCATTTTTCTCTGGATACCGCCCTCAATTCTATGTGCGTACTACTGACGTAACTGGCACAATCGTTACCTTTACCGCAGATGATGGTACCGAAGCAGAAATGGTAATGCCAGGCGATCGCGTCAAAATGACTGTAGAGCTAATTAATCCAATTGCGATTGAGAATGAGATGCGTTTTGCAATTAGAGAAGGTGGACGTACTGTTGGATCTGGTGTAGTTACTAAAATCCTCAAGTAAGCTTCTTAACCCCATAAAATTTATTGACCTGTCTCTAGCCGCCTTTCGAGGTGTGATTACTGAGTCAGGTTTTTTATTACTTGCTGATTATATTTGTTACAAAATATTTTGGCTTGCCAAGCATCCCACCACGACCGACAATGAAGTGGATAAGTAAGCCGTGAACTAAAAGTGTTCAAAAAGTAACGAAATATGAAGAACGTACTGGCAATTATTTTAGGTGGTGGTCAGGGATCTCGACTTTATCCTTTGACCAAATTGCGTGCCAAGCCAGCAGTACCTTTAGCGGGTAAATATCGGTTAATTGATATTCCTGTAAGTAACTGTATACATTCCAACATTGAAAAGATTTATATTCTTACGCAATTCAACTCTGCTTCATTAAATCGTCATATTAATCAGACTTATCGACCTTCTTCTTTTTCTGAGGGGTTTGTAGAAATTTTGGCAGCCCAGCAAACTCCTGATAATCCTAATTGGTTCCAAGGCACAGCCGATGCTGTACGTCAATATCTCTGGCTGTTTGATTCGTTTGATATTAATGAATTTTTAATATTATCTGGGGATCAGTTGTACCGTATGGATTACAGCAAATTCATTCAGAGACATCGCGAAACTAAGGCGGATATTACTCTCTCAGTTTTACCAGTAGATCAAAAGAAAGCTTCTGCCTTTGGCTTAATGAAGATCGACAAAGAAGGCAAGGTAATTGACTTTCAGGAAAAGCCTAAAGGTGAGGCACTTACTTCCATGTGGGTAGATACTACTACCCTTGGCTTAGATGAGGAGAGTGCCAAGGTAAACCCATACATTGCCTCTATGGGAATTTATGTGTTCAACAAAGAAACGATGCTCGACTTTATGAATCAGCGTAAAGACTTTACTGATTTTGGTAAAGAGTTAATCCCTTGGGCGATTTCACGCTGTAATGTTCAAGCTTATCTTTTCAATGATTATTGGGAAGATATTGGCACTATTGATTCTTTTTATCATGCCAATCTAGATCTGACCAAGCATCCTAAACCTGCTTTTAGTCTTTTTGCTTCTGATCAACCGATTTTTACCCGCCCACGTTACCTCCCACCGACTAGAGTTCTAGACTGTCAGATCAAGGACTCAATTATTAGTGAAGGTTGCATTATTGATCGAGCAACAATTAATCATTCTCTGCTGGGCATTCGTCTAAAACTAGATGAGGGCTGTGTAATTGAGGATGCCCTGTTCATGGGTTGTGATTACTACCAGTCAGAAGGAGATCGGGCGGCGGATATCCAAGCAAATCGAGTGCCAATTGGGATTGGGGCGGGTTCAGTAATTCGTCGGGCAATTATTGATAAAAATGTAAGAATTGGCAAAAATGTACAAATTATTAATAAAAATCAAGTACAGGATCTGGTTTGTGAAGAGAATGGCTACTGTATTTGTGGCGGGATCGTAGTGATTATGAAAGGCGCAACCATCCCTGACAATACGGTAATTTAAGTTTTTTAGAAGCTTAGTTTAAGCGATACTGCTGCGCTTTCGCGCTTCTTTTGCCGTAGTGGTAACTGAAATACCCGATCGCTGCATTTGTTGTTCTAGTAAGGCAAAAAATCGACGGCGATCGCTACTGGTAACTACAGCTTGGTTATGGGCTTCTGCCAGGGCAACGGGATAGCCATAACCTTTTTGGATCTGTGCCAGGATGATTGAGATCACAAGCGATCGCTTGCTTGGATCTAGGGCTGTCCACTCAGGCATTTCAATCCGAGCAATCTCATTTCCTACATGCAAATAACAAAAATAAATCCAGTGCCCCTCATACTCTTGCAAAATACGGGAATGACTACGCCAGAGGGGGCTACACTCGCCAGGCTGAAGTACTTGCTGCCAAATTAGCGCATCCTTTAGGGGCATGATCTTACTACAGGGGTTATGTTCCAGCAGTTGGTTGGCGCAATGTTGGTTACAGTTGGGCTCGGGATAGGGGCAAGCTTCTAGACGCAAAAAATTAGTAGCCTCTACAGTGCGGGGGGCGCTGATATAACCTGCCATCGGGATATCGGCTGCTTGTAATTGCTGCCAGGATTTGATAATTTCGGGCAAAATTTTTGCTCTTGCTTCGGTGGGTAATGTCTCCAAATTCCAATGAATTAGGGAGCCATCGCTTAGCGCTAAAATTGGTGTGCCTCTTGAGGGAAGACTTTGGGCTAATTCGCTAAGAGCAGTTGCTTCGCAAAGGGTACGTTTCAGCACCATCCACTCCTCGGTAGGGATATTCCACTGGCGGGCAATGTAGAGATCTTCAGACTGATAATAGACTTCGGGAATGCTGTCTAAAAGTGGATAGGAGCTACAACCATAATGCAAGGCTACCCGCCCAATGTTGATTAAATAACAGTAGGCAATTTCATGGCGACTAGGTGCAATTTGAGAACCATCGGTAGCAATTACAGTGTGGGGTTGGCTGAAAGGATCATGTTGAGTAGAATTAGTCAGTGGCTCTACTGGCGCTGCACAGGTAAAGGCTAGGGCTGAGTGCCACTGTTCTCTTTGGAGCGATCGCTGCTCTTGATTAATGATCAACTTTGCAAATAAGGCTTGGGCTTGAAGCAATTTGGCTGAAGTATGTTTAGAATCCTTCAACATCTGCTCAGACATACCACCCATTTGTCCCGCAATTTTGACTAGATTTAGCATTTGACTTACCTAGTTTTAGGTTTAGATAGACAACAGGGGCTGAGCAATATGATAGAATTTGGGTCTGAATAATCTTCAAGTGCGGCGGTGTCGCCAAGTGGTAAGGCAGGACTCTGCAAAAGTCCCACCCCCAGTTCGAATCTGGGCACCGCCTTAATGATTTTAATGAATATTTTTTTATAATTTAGCTCAATTATTTGGGCTAGCTCAAATCTCTTGCTCTAAGTTTGGCTAGCTAAATGGTTTAGTCTTCGTCATTATCCATTGGACGCAGTTGAATATGCTTGCGCCCAAGCCGAATTTCTAACTCATCCCCAGGATTTAGCCCCATTTGCTCTGTATAAGTTGAGCCAATTAAGAGATTGCCATTGCGTTGCACACTAACCCGATAACTCGCACTGCGCCCAACTTTACCTGTGCCTTTGATGCTTGAATCAGGATTAATTGCATCCATCATCGCATTCAAAAATTTGATTAGATTGACGCGATCTCGTCCATTCTTATTAACAGTTATGTAACCACAGGCTCTAGCTTTTTCCTTTTTAGAGAGGTGATCTAATTCCTTTACTTTTTGCAGTAGTTCATCACCCGTAAGCATGATCGCTTGTTTTGATATAGCCATTGATTCGTAATTGCAGATAGGAGTAACTTTAAAATTTGAGCAGTAGAATTTGAAGGGTTTTAACTTATTAGTTAAATTAAACTACATCAATATTAGTATTGGTATTTTGATTTAATCAATCTACTTTTGATAGAGGTATTCCTATTTTAATTAAGTAAATTAATTAGGTAGGTGAGGCTAGGTAATGTTAAAAAAATTACAGTCCAAAACTATCTAAAACCTTTTGTGAGGCTGTGCCCTGAACCATGATCAATTTACTTAAACTGATCTGCTTATAAGCAAAATTTAGACTAAAAAGTAAATGAAAATAGATCGCAAAATTGTAGTGATGTATCCATGAAATTTCAGTTTCCTGGGTGGCGATCGCTCGGCTTAATTTTGGCGGTTGGCTTAACTGCTAGTTTATTCTTGGCAATCTTAGAGCGCTTGGTGCAAATTTACGGGTTTTTTGCCGCTATTTCACCTTGGTTAGCGATCGCGGTGGTGTTGGTCTTAATCGCAGGCTGTGGCGCAACAATATTTTTTGCTGCCCGCACATTGGGCTATTTGGGTTCAAATAAATCTACTAAAAATAAGGAGCGAGTTTTACCGCTAGTTTCAGAAGACAAGGCAGAGGCAGCCGATCAAAATCTTCAGACCCTCCAACGCCAAGTAGAACAGATCCAAGATGAGGTGGCACGGCGATCGCTGCAAGCACAGTCAGAGAGTCTTCGTCAAAGCTTAGTTACTAGAGAATATAAAGTAGCAATTTTTGGCACAGGCTCGGCGGGTAAGACTTCCTTGGCAAATGCTCTCTTAGATGCACAAATTTCTGACCAAAATAATCAATCGGTAGAGCAAACCCAGGAGCACTTAGGTGAAGTGGCGGCGACTATGGGGACTACTCTATTTGGTGAAATCTACAGCCAGGTAAATTTGGTGGGATTTGATGCTCCTTTACAGTTAATTGATTGTCCAGGTATTTTGGAGGCAGGTCAGGCAGGCGCAAACCGTGAAGAGATGGCACGCACCCTGGTAATGGATGCGGACTTATTGCTATTTGTAATCGATCAGGACTTGACTCAATCGGAGTTTTTGACCTTAAGTGCGCTGGTGGAGTTGGGCAAGCGATCGCTCTTAGTCTTCAATAAAACCGATCTATTCACTAAAGCTGATGTGCAGGAAATTACTGCTAGTTTGCAAGCTCGCACCGAAAGCTTCTTAAATGCTGCCGATGTGGTAGCGATCGCTGCCAGACCTGCAAGGGTAAAACTAGAGGATGGGCAACAAATTACGCCAAAGCCTAAACTCAATCCACTCCTGCAAAGGATGCAGGAAATTTTGACCCAGGATGGAGAAGAGCTAGTTGCTGATAATATTTTGTGGCGATCGCAGCAATTGGGGGAAGCGGCGCGTAATTTAATCCAGGCGCAAAGGACAGCCCAGTCTGAGAAGCTGATCGAGCGTTATCAGTGGCTAGT
>JBBRVV010000010.1:0-18050 GCA_038246525.1 Pseudanabaenales cyanobacterium | reverse complement strand
CGATTCGACTCCCGTAAACGGCGACCTAGTAGGAGGCTGTTTTCTTTGGAAGCATGCTAACTTTGATAGCTCTTGTACTATCCAGAATTTTACAATGTTTAACTGCGGGATCAGAGGGATCGGAATGTGCGGCCCTAACTGGACTATAGACAGAGTGCTAGGCTACCAATTAGAAAATTCAGTAAGTGTAGGGGACTTCGGTGGACCGGCTTTTCAAACATCCACCACTGGGTTTTTAGAAGTAAACAATTCTACTTTTGTAAAAACTGGACCGTATAATAATAGCCCTCAAAAACAATATAATTTAGACGGATCATTCGCTGCTGATATGTGCTCTGGCAACCCTGTGCTGGCAACGCTGCGGATAAGGAATACAGTAAACAGTAGTAGGTTGACCGTAGTTGACCAAGAAAATAGAGAATTTCTGCAATGGGTATATGGCCCAGATCCGTTGCACGATTTAACTAAGCTTAGCTTCTCAAACAACAGTTGGCATAGACCAAGCGGGGTAGTATCTTTTGGTTTACATGAGGCAGCAAATGCCGACACAACTTGTACTGGGCGGGGTGTTCTAGGGCAATCTTATTCAGCGGCACAATGGCAAGCTGCTGGGTTTGATACGGCTGGAAGTGGGTCTATATTAAATGTAGACCCAGCTTTTGATGCTCAGTTTAGAGCCACTGCTGTAAACCAAACTGATAAAGGTTGGTTAAGATTATCGGAGGCAATACCTACACCTACACCTACACCTGGCGCATCGGCAGGGTATTTACCGTACCTACAATGAAAAAATTAATTGTCTTACTAGCGCTTTTGATGTCTGTAACATCGGCAGCGTACGCCCAAACATCTATTACACAGTATATAGACACGGCTACAGGGTGCGGCGGCAACGACGGGACTATCGGGAACCCTTATTGCACGTGCGCCGAATGGGAAGCGCAAGATACTGATCTAGTTAGTGCCGATCAAACGTTAACCGTAATATCTACCGGAGCTGGGACTACCGGTTGCACCATTGAGGGATGGACTACCGACGCTACACGCAGAATAGTGCTTGACGGGCCTGTAATTACAACGACCGGTTATAACGAACCAGCGATTACTATTGACGTTGCGAACGTGACCCTTCGGAATGCTAGATTAGTGAGAAGCGGTTCGGACATAAATATTAGGATATTCCAATTAACTGGGGCGGCAGGAACATCATCTATTATTGAAAGATCATCTTTTGTGGCGACCGGTGTAACCAGAGATTCAGGTGTTGCTTGCGTGGCGGTTGGTGGACTAGCTTCTAGCAATATTACTTTCAGAAATAATGTAATTATAGATTGCCCAGGGAGCGTAACTAATGCGCTAGAAATGCCTTTATTCCCTACTTCAACTTATAACGTCAACAACAACACCGTAGTCAATAGTGCAAATAAAGGCATTGTGATGATCGTAGAGACTACACCGACAGGGTCGATAGTTAATTTAAATAATAACCTTAGTTATAACAATACGGGCGTGGATTACGAGATTATTCCTGGCGCGGCTACTTTAAACCAATTAACAAATCTTTCTGAAGATGCAACTTCGCCTACCGTCGCGTTTAGAAGTAAGACAATTACTTTTGTCGATGCAGCGGCAAAAAACTTTAGGCTTGCAGCAGGAGACACTGAGGCGCTCAACGTAGGAACGACAATCGCGTCATTTTCAAATGATTTTGATGGTGACACGCGGCCTCAAGGTGCGGGATGGGACATTGGTTTTGACGAGCGACTAGCAGGAAGCACAAATAGATTTATGACTTTATTAAAAGTGGGATTATAATTATGAAACACACACTACTAACTCTATTACTGGTTCTCGGCACTGTAACCCCATCCCTGGCGTG
Source organism: Pseudanabaenales cyanobacterium (assembly GCA_038246525.1). Classification (GTDB taxonomy): domain Bacteria; phylum Cyanobacteriota; class Cyanobacteriia; order Pseudanabaenales; family Pseudanabaenaceae; genus JANRLH01. The sequence continues at coordinate 16,171 of JBBRVV010000010.1, read as the reverse complement.
CGACCGAGTTACTCTCCCTTACGCGCTAGCAGCTACAGTTGATTTTTGCCTTTACATAACTGAGGCAACGGTAGGAGCTGTCCAGGTCGAAAATGCTGTTCACGCAGCGGGGGATACGCAAATATCAAAAAATGGGGGCGCAGAAGCAAATACCACAAATGCTTTTGTCGATCGAGGCAGTTGCTACTCAATAGACCTGACTATAGCGGATCTGACAGCAGCTAGAATTGTTCTAAATATCAAAGATCAAGGTACTAAAACTTGGGCTGATTCGTGCGTTATTATCACAACCTATGGTGATCCAGCAGCTCAACACGGTGTACCGAACGTGAATGTAGCCACTATGTCTACCGATGCTATTTCAGCATTGGCGGTTTCTTCAGCGGCAGTAGATAAATTCTGGGCTAAGACAAAAACTGAAGTCACTTCAGTTCTTGGAACTGGAGCAATTGCTTTAGATAATATGGTTCGATTTATGTACCAACGTCTAGGGGGGCATAAAGTAATCGACAATAAAACTACAGCTACTAGAAGAATTTACAGAGCTGATGGAACAACCATACTTTGTACATCAGCTATACCGATTAGCGGTGGCGTGTATACAACCGATGCTTGTCAATAAGGAATGAGATGAAAAGTTGGATTAAAATATTCTTAGTTTTGTTGACTTTGCAAGGGGTAGCGCAAGCTGCCCCAAGGGATGATTTTTTTACATCCCTTAATAGCGATACCGCTTATAGTAGATCAGTTGATGACTTTACATATAAGACACAAGCTTTAAGGCTTTTAGGTATAATTAGTTCCTCAAGTGCCGCGGTGCTAACTCCGACTATCGACCAAGGGCTATCTCAGCATCGGCTGATTTCAGCAGCTACAACTAATGCGACTGTTGTAAAAGCATCACAAGGAAATATATACAATATCCAAGCCTTCAACAACGGCGTTGCGGCAGCATACTTAAAGTTTTACAACATAGCTACCTCTCCAACTGTAGGCACTACCACAACTGTAAAAGTATTAATGCTACCCCCAGGCGGTGGACTGACGGTAGATTCATCGGCAGGAATCCAATTTGCTACAGGAATTTCTTATTCAATTGTCACGAATCTTGTGGACACAGATGCTACAGCAATCGCAATCAACCAAGTGGCGGTTAACATAGATTTTAGGTAGGGCGTGTAATGGGTATCAATCAAGGCCCAAAAGGTCCCGCAGGTCCCGCAGGTCCAAGAGGGCCCATAGGGCCTCAAGGTCCAGCTGGGGTACCAACTGCAGCTCGATTAAACATAGGTCCAGCAGGTCCCGCAGGTCCAAGAGGACCACTAGGTCCCGCAGGTGCAGTTGGCGCAAGAGGTTTGGCAGGGCCAGCCGGTCCAACGGGTACATCAGGACCAACAGGCCATCAAGGACCGCAAGGCTGTAACGGCATTGCGGGTATAAATGGAGCAACTGGACCAACTGGACTAACCGGTCCAACTGGACTAACTGGACCAACTGGTCCTCAAGGCCCTATCGGTGTCCCTGGACCAACTGGACCAACTGGACCAACTGGACCAACTGGACCAACTGGACCAACTGGTCCCGCAGGTGCGGATTCAGTAGTCCCTGGTCCAACTGGACCAACTGGACCACAAGGAACTATCGGTAACACTGGACTAACTGGACCAACTGGACCAACTGGACCAACTGGACTAACTGGACCTCAAGGACCAATCGGTGTCACTGGAGCTTCAGCAGTTTTATCAAGCGCCGTATTAGATTTTGGAAGTGATGGTCAAGGAAGCATTGAAGTTACAGTTGTAAATGCACTGGTTACACCAAGCTCTCTTATTTCAGCGTCGGCGGGGTGGTTCTCAACACTTACTAAACCAGCCGACGAAATTGCAATTGACCCTATTACAGTGGCAGTGACACCTGGTAGCGGTGATTTCAAAGTGCGTGCTGCGGCGATTAGAGGTAGAGCAGTAGGGCAGTACGGTTTAATTTATACGGTGGGCTAAAATGAGCATCAATTTAAAAAGCGACAATTCAACAGACGAGATAAGAATCGATGTCAATAAAGCCGCTTTTATCAGGCCACGGGACGCTAACGGTAATGATTTAGCGCCGATACTGGGCAGCAAAATACAGCCTACTCAGGGAGTGCAGCTTATAGGAGGGCTGAATGACTCATTAGTACAAGGTATTCGGGTTGACCGGCTGGGCAATCAAATGTCTGGGCAAGCTTTACCTCAAATAATGGAGTTATTTGAAGGCGCAACGATCAACACTCAGAAATGGAACATAGCTACCACCACTTTTGTACCAGCCCAAACAGGAGCAGGACTATCGCTAAACTCAACCAATTTAGTAACAGCAAATGCCGTTACAAATTATCGGTCATTTAAGCAGTATTTCAAAAGCCCTAGGGTACCTCTTCAAACTAAGAAAAGACTTAGAGCATCCTTAGTAAATAACTCTATTTTTGAAATGGGCTTTGGCGATCCTTCTGGAACAACAGCCATCATTCCTAATTCGGCGCATTGGAGAATTGCTGGAACATCTGCCACTCCTGTTCTAACATCAAACAACGACCAGGTGACAGGAGATGTAGTTGACCTAGCTCCGTATGTTCTCAACTATTTAATTTACGACGTAATAGTTGACGCTGATGGCGCACTATACACAATTCACGATACAGAAAATGATACGATAGTATCTAGTCAAAGATTACAGGTGAAACTCACTTGGGCAGCGATGTGGGCCGTGACGCGGCTACCAGAATTTTGGAGACTCTATAACACCGGTATTGCTCCTGCTACCGCGCCTCTGGTTATCATAACTGAATCAGCTACTTTGAGCCATGATTTGGCGTTACCAAGACCGTGGTATGATACGCTCTCAATGAACTCATTAGGGGGCCAGCTTTCTCCCACAGCTTTTACGCAGTTACAAAACTACGCCAACTCTGTAGCGCCGACATCGGCTGTGCTATCTAATACTGCCGCTGGATATACTACCTTAGGAGGTCAATGGCAGTTCGTAGCGGTCGGAGGAGCTGAAACAGATTATGGTCTATTCGGTTTTACAGTTCCCGTTGGGTATCAGTTTGCCTGCAAGGGCATATGCATCGAATCATTTAACACTGTTGTCGCTGTAGCAACTACAGCAACAGTAATGCAATGGGGTATAGGCTCTAATGGTGCTAACGTGAACCTATCAAGTGGTGGGTCTATACGAAAAGCATTAGGCGTCCAGACTTTCCCTATCGGAGCAGCGGTTGCAGCGGCGGGGGCAACTATCGATAAAACTTTTCCCGTACCGCAAATAACAGAGTCAGGAAGAGTTTTTTCGGTAATAGTAAAAATGCCTATTGGCACAGCTACAGCCACTGAAATTTTCAGGGGTGTTGTGGATATAGACGGCTACTTTGAGTAAGGTGTATACATGGAGGAGTATGATAAACGTATTCAAGCGATTGAAAAAACGCAGAGGGATATTATGATCCATCTAGAACAGTTAGCAGGTAATATGCTGCTGCAGTCTACCGCAACAAATCGTATCGCAATACAGATTGAGACTTTTGTAAAAGACGCTATTGACCGGAGCAATGGCACTGTACCGCAAGGCACAATGCGTATCGAGGACCATAAAGCGCAGCAGAAGTTTTTAATTATCACGTTAGGAGCTGTATTTAGTTTCGTAATGAGTATAGCAACGGTGATCTCCCGAGTTACCGTAGTGGCAGATGCTAAAAAGGCAATTAGTATCGTTACAAAAGAGGCTACTAGCGCTATCGAACAATCTGTAGACACCCGTAAACCGTAAGGAAACATATGTTTGGTAAAATTAAAGATTTTTTAAATTTAGTTCTCAACAAGCTTCCAGTAATTAACTTATTGGATGGGAAAAAAACCATTATTGCAGCGGCACTTGTAGCTATGGCAGAAATGCTATCCCAGATAAGCCCTGTATTTCCTCTTGATAAACAGGCCGTAATTATGGCGGCTGTAGAAAGTCTTAGGGTAATAGCGGGGTATTTAGGTGCAGCCGGAATAGTAGGCAAGGCTGTTAAAGAACCCGAAGATGAAAAATTTATTGTAAGCTCAACTGAAACTAAAGGGAATTATTTAGCTCAAAAAAAGACGGATGAGATAGCATGATAAGTATTAAGGCTGGAGTAAAACTAGATGATCTTAGGCCCCAAATACTTTTGGGAATATTTATCGCTAGTTCAGTGTATGGTAAACACGGCCTTGATTTCACTATTACTTCCGTGTCTGACGGTAAACATATGCTTAACTCCAAACACTACGTTGGGCAGGCTTTTGATATGCGGACACGAGGTATTAGAATAGAATTAGTATCTACCCTTGTAGAAGAAATACGAGTAGCATTAGGGGACAACTTTGATGTGGTTTTGGAAGACTCCCATATACACGCAGAATTTGACCCTAAAGGATAATTTATGAACGATGATTTTGCAGAAGCTAGGGGATTAACAGCTAATAATACAGGTTGTTGTTCTACGTGCAACAATAGCCCTTGCGGGTGTCCTCAAACACCTTACTACGAAAAAGCAGCGTGTTGTCCTGAAGACAACCGGCAATATGTAGATACTAAAGTACTTGTGGGTTCCGTTAAGAATGCCCAAGATTTTTCAATGCCAGCTTGCGGTGCTCAGTTAAGAGTTCGTTTTAATTACGTTGGAGATTTCCCTACAGGTTCGTGGTTGTGGGCTAGCGGGTATGGTTTTCTGACTATTGTAAATTACAATGCCATTACCGAAGAACTTACTTTGCGTAATGATTGTCCTGCGGTTGCCTGTAATGTTCAAACTCAAGCCTCTCCAGGGACTCCTATACCAGCGTGTACAGTTTGGACTTTAACAGTCCCTCAATGCCCTGCAGCAAATGGAAATACTGCTAGCACATACCCCTATTTAAACGCAGGATTTACGGCTCCGGTAAGCGCAGCTTGTATCGATATTACTCTTACGAATGTTAATGGTCTTTCTGTTGGAAAAAACATTAGTATTCTTAACGGGCTGTATAGAATTTCTGCAATTAAAACAGCAACAGTAATTACGATTTGTAACGATGGGGGTCTTGGAATAACGCCTGGAACTTCTGTCGATTATAAAGTTGGGGATGCATTAGTTATTCCAATAGTTTTAATTGATTCTAACCCTTGCTTAACCCCTCCTGCTACATCGGGAAAACTTTTAGTTTGCGATGTTAATGTAATTAAGCCTTTGGTAGGTAACGCAGATGGGCAAATACCTGTGTTTAGTTTATCTACGGGAAAGATAAATTTTAGAACTGTTTCAAACGACGTATTAAATTGCACAGTTCTTTTAGATCCCGTTACAGTGGACCCATCATTTTCTCCGAGTACAAATTACTTAGCTCGTGTCGAAGCCACGTCGGATTTTACAGCTACTCAAGTAGTGACCATTAGTGGAGTCAGGTTTACTGTATTTTCTATTATCAATGCTACGAACATGCGCGTAACAGTAGTCACTCCTCCAGGGTCTGTTACTGTATTCCCTGTAGGGGCAGCGGTTTGTTCAGTAGGATGCTGTGAGCAACTTAGAGCAGATGTTGAGCCTAGATTAGATATTTTAGAATTCGCTGATACAGTTCTTAGAAGCAATGTAAGAAACGATCAATCTACTTCTTTAACGACAGGCAGTATAACTATAGGGCAGACGATAAACGGAAATGAAGTTTTTACGGATGTCGTAAACAACTCGCCTACAAAAGCAATGAATGTTCTGGTACACTTTAGATCAGAAGCTATGTTTACCGTGAATGGGGTAGCAGGTAACTATGCTCAGGTGTCGGTGGAATCTAGGGTAGCAGCATCTATTAATCCAGTAATTATTTTGTCTTTGGTAGCAAGCACCGCGAGGAGTTTCACAATCCCCGCTGGATTAACAGCAGTATTGCAATCTATTCCAGTAGAGTTTACCGGCGCGTATATTATTCCAGCTGGACAAACTTGGAGGTTTAGATCGAACATCGATTTAATATTTGGAGCAGGAAACGCTACTACAATAACTCCAGTCCTAAACGGTATCTCTAATAAAATAGCATTGATTGCCGTATCGGAGTTATAGGAGTGTGCCAAACATGCAAACAGTGGAAGATGGGACATTTGATTGGAGTTTAGGGCAAGACGCCTACAGCGACATCAATCAAATTCGTCCAAATCAATTTGCTGCGGGTATAAATATAACTACTAAAGGCAGCACCCTTGCCCATCGACCACCTTTTGAGCACCAACAAATTACTTTTGATTACCGTATAGTTGAAAACAGAACTATTGAAGATATTTGGACCGCAGGTAAATTTCAAGCGGCTTTTGGAGTAGCTACCGATACTCATAATTATGTAGTTACTATTGTCAGTGGACTAGTTTTTAAAACTAATCTTGCAACTTTAAACACGGTGCTGGTTTCTGAAACTGTAAAAGTAGACCAACATGCTTCCAGAATAAACTGGGGCTACGCGGGAGACACAGTAGTTATTTTTGATTACCCTAATTACCCTCTTCTTTTAAAAGGGAATACCCTAACTCGCTCGGATTTTAATCACGTAATAAGAGGTAGCGCCGCGCCGCAAGTACCCATCACAACTGTTGGCACGTATAACCAAAATAGGTTTTTTGTTGCAACTAATGGGGTAGAGTTTACGGCAGGAGATGGTGTCGGAAATCTTGCTACTCCAGAAGCACCTGTAACTTTCACGGAAATTTTTACCCCAAGTTCCCCATTTGTAAATCAAGTGTTTTCGTTACCTACAGAAGACATTCGCTACCCAATCACCGCTATGGGATTTATCCAGTCACTAGATGAAAGTACGGGTATTGGGCAAATGTTTGTGGCTACAAAGAAAAGATTGTACACATACCAAACCAATCAACCAAGAGAAAATTGGGGAAAAGGATCTTTTGGTTCAGTTCTTTTAGCTAATGCTGGAATAGCTGGCCCTAGAAGTTATGTGAATGTAAATTCTGATCTACTTTTTATGTCGGGGGAAGGAAAGTTACACGCATTGTCTACGTCAAGAAACGACGCAAAACGGTGGGGTAATGTTCCTATATCAAGAGAAGTAGAAAACTTTTTAAAATTTTCTGATCCAGATTTGGCTCAATTTTCAGTGCTAGGTTATTTTAATAACCGTGTGTATATCACTGCAAACCCTTACCTTGCCGATGCTACAACAAGAGAAGGAGAGTCTATAATAGACTATGCTCACGGGGGACTAGTGGTTTTAGAAATAGATAGCCTTGCTAGTTTTTTACAAGAAGGCAGCCCTTCTTGGGCAGGATTATGGACGGGAGTAAATCCGATGGAGCTGATTAATATCGGAGATTCATTTTACATCATGTCCAAAGACGGGGACACAAATGGAATCAATAGACTTTACAGAGTTAATGAAACTGCCGATACAGATATTGTTAATGGTAGAAACCGTCCTATTAGAAGTGTCGTATACACAAAAGGATATAGTTTTACTGGAGACACTAACGGACAATTTATACAGAAACAAGAATCTACAGTAGCTATGCATGTTCAAGATATTAAAGGGGATCTTGAAATTACAGTTGATAGAAAACCTAGTCATAGTGACAGCTGGTTAAAATACCGTAATTGGAAGCATACGGCTCCTGTAGATACGCATGACATTCCAGAAGACGAATTTATTAATGGCTTTAGTCCCCATCAAGTAAAACAAATAATTTTTGGTGACCCCGAAAATGAAGAGTGTAATCCTATTACTAATGATCTGTACTCTACTTTTAGAAGTATTCAGTATAGATTAACTATCGAAGGAGTTGCGTGGAGACTAGATAATTTTAAAGTCAAAGCCACTATTCGTCCTTTTGAAGAGAAGCAAGAACAAGATATTTGTAATGGGCTACCTCCAGTAAAAATAGCAGCTCAGTGTTCCTACGATTGGGATATTCCAAAGGAGAGATTATGTCAGCCCCTATAGTAAATAATGTTAAGGTTAAAGGCGCTGTAAAAATATCCGGCCTACTAGACAGGGAATGTTTTTCTAGTTGGAGAGACTTCCTAGAATCTCTTCCAAGACTGTTAACCATTGATATTCCCACTAGAATTTTAGGGGTAGTTTTTAGTAAGTCAGAGCCAGGAGAAGACTCCAACGATGTTCTTTGGGTTAATAGGGACGCTTCAGGCCAGGTAGTAGGTATATACGCTTTTCAAAACGGTAAATGGGAGCCGCTGTATACTTTTGGAGCAGGGCAGATTCATTGGTTTTGGGGAGATTCGACCACTCCCGAACGAGGATTCAAAGTAATTTTACCTGGGGACACAGAAGTTCCGTCTAGTATAGTTGGACATATTGTGCCACTGTATAAAATATCAGGGGCTGGTAGATATGAATATTTTGCAGCTCGATATATAGGATTTTAAGGAGACAATATGGATGATATGACCTACAGTTCTACTGCAAATTTAGCTAGAGTAACCGCTGGATTTAAGGGTGATGGACCAAAATTTAAAAAGCCTTGGACAGGATCAGTTACGCATGTTTTTGTAGATGGCTACAATCCAGCTCAAAAAGCAAAAATGACAGGTACTACAGGTATTAAAGAAAGCGCTCCAGGTGCTACCTATAGCCAAAGAAAAAAGTAAGTAATTAATTTTATAATAAGGAGAACCGTTTTATGTCCTCATGCCCAAGAAAATATCTTTCCACTTGCAATGTTCCTACTCGCGTTAGTAGAGAAGGCCATGCAGGTCTAAACGCTAGTATCTACATTCCTTTTGCTGGTCTGTATTACTTCAGCGGTCAAAAACCTACTTTCCCTCTAGGAAGAATTGCACAGAATGCAAGTCCTAATGGTAATTTTGGATTGACTAAGCCAGACACTTTCAATAAAGGTTTTGCTGGAACCTGCGGGTAAATAATTGAGAGGGGCAAATGAGCTGCGGTGCTTGTGGAAGAAAATATGAGGGGCTAATGCCAGCTCAAATAGGTCTTCCTGCTCTAGCAGAACAGATGCCCCTTTCGCAGATAACACAGGGACCTTCCGATGGGTTTTGGATAACATCCCCCAAGGAGTCCACCGCTAGCCCTGTTAGTAACGGGCCTGGTTATCCAGAGGAAGTCTTAGTTAAGCCTGAGAACACCAATGAATAATTATGTCAGCGTATACCTTTTCAGAATTCAAAAAATTTGTAAGCCCTTATGCAGGTAGGTCTGGTAAGTGCGCTGATGATGCAGAGACAGCATTATTTGCTCGTCGTTGCATGGAATTATTGCTCTATGAAGGTTCTGATTCAGCAATAAGAAAACTCTCTATTTTAGCTTATAGAGGCAAGATTTCCCTACCTCAAGAAGTAGCCGTCCCCCTTAAAGTAAGAATTAATCGTAAAGTAACTGAGGTCTGGAATAAGTGGCATGTATTTTCATCGGTCCAAGAGTCCTTTGAAAAATGCGCTTCGGCTTTGGATGTAATAAAAGAAATTGGGTCCGTTACCCCTTTAGCGTACTCTCTTCCTCCTGGGGGAAGTGTAGTGGGGATTCTTGCTACCTGTCAAGAAGATGACACCGCAGAAGTTATTGTTCAAGGATATGACATAGCAGGTAAACAAGTTTTTACTTCTGGACCAAATGGAGAACAAGTTCCAGGGGAGCGTTTTAGATTGGTCAAAGACCAGCTTCGCACAGGTAAGATTGAATTTGGGGAAATCACGGGTGTTCTTAAACCAAGAACTAATGGATACGTGCAATGTATCGCTGTTAATCCTTTCAATACTACCAGACAATTTTTAGCAGATTGGACCCCAAATGAAACTCGACCGGAGTACCGAACTTATTCTGTTATAGCTAGTGATTGCCCAGAAATTGCACACATATCAATGTTATGCAGAGTTCAATTAAAAGATTCTTATTCAGATAATGAGTTTACTTTATTTGAAAACTCTCTTGCAATTATGCTTGCTGCTCAAAGATTGCAGCATGAATTGAACGATCAAGTAGATGTCGCTGGATACAAACGGCAAGCCCTTACCGATATTTTAGAAAAAGAAGGCGGGTATAAAAAGCAGCCAGGAAAACCATTAGATGTTTTTCACGCTATGAGTGGAGGATCTATAAAAAATAGTGTTAGAGGCTATAGAAGATAATGGGTGTTGGTAATCCAGGCATTATATACAAGCCACGGTTTGATAATGGAGGTGGGGGATTTGTTACCACACGGCCTGGAATCTACAACATCAGGAATTCTAATGGGGATTTGATTGAATCGGTAAACGCTAAAGGCAATACTTCCGGAAAACACGGAATAAAAGTACCTTCCAATAGTATAGCAAGAGGATTACCTCCAGGTTCTTACATTGAAAATCCTGATGGGACTAAATTTACCCCTAATGGGTACGGGAGACAAACACATAGTTTTGGTAACGGCGATATGCAAGAAGAAAATAATTTTGGGGGTAGACCAGATACAGATGGAATACCAGATGAGCCAGGATACAATGGTGGAGTAGGGCCTTCAGGGGGTTTTCGTGACACTGTTGGCGGTGGTACATCCGATGGTGTGGCTGGAGTGTTTTATTCTCCAGGGCCGAGTGCTGAAACTATTAAGCAACAACCAAAAATTAAGTGGACCTCAGTACCCATAGAAAATAACCCTTTCGTTAATTATGACAAATTAAATGTACGAGATTTCGCTAATGAATTTGGGGCAAATAATAGATCCCAAATAAAAACTAATTTTAGGGAAGGCCAAGGGTTTGCTTTAGATGCTCTTGATACAGAACTTGCAGGGCTTCAAAAATTTGCTCCTGCTGCGGGGGATTTATCTAGGTCACAAACAAGAATAGATAACGTTACCAATCAAGACACAAGAACTTCGCAAGTAAATTCCGTTTTACCAGATGCTAGAGGCAGGTACGATGCTGCAGGGCGAGCTTTAGATGCCCAAGGGCAACGAGCCGCGACGTATGCTAAAGGAGAACTTACAAGCGATACTCTTGATAGAGCGATGGAACTTGGAATACGTTCTCGCGCAGGAGATCAAGCAGGGTTTAGTGGGATAGGGCCGAGGTCTTCTCAGGCTAGTAAGATTTCGGATCTTATGTCTGCTGATCAACGATTTCAAATTGCCCAGTACGGGGAAAATTTAACGACAGGAAATATTCAGTCTCAACAAGGATTACTAAGAGAAAGAGCTGGGCTATTACTAGCTCCTACAAGCTACGCCCAAGTTGGAAATAAAATTGGTCCCGCTCCAGAAGTCGGTGCAGGAAGACTATCCTATCAAGGAGCTTCTATGCTCAATGAAGGAACACTTCTTACTCCAGGACAAGCAGTATCTACGGAAGTAAATCAAAGACAGTTTGAGCAGCAAGCAAAAACTCGGAACAATGAATTCAACACTTCAAATAAAATTGCGGTTAATACAACTAATTCTCAAGGACAATTTAACGCGGATAGTTTCAATACATCTATGGCGTTTAATACAGATACGTTTAATGCAAACTCAAGATGGGCCGCAAAAACATTAGATTACACCGCTAAATTAGGTTTTCTTTCAGGGCTGCAAGCAGTCAATCAAGGAAGGTTGGACAACGTAGGAAAAGCAAGTTTAGCAGACATTAATGGTGGGGTTACCGCTAACACTCAACAACAAATTGCAGCTAATACTCAGAATGCACTCCTTGCTCAAGCTATAGGAACTACCCCCGCAGGAATAGGTTCGCTGGGATCTATTTCTTCTGCTGGGTCAACACCCCCAGCGGCGGCGGGGGCAAGTACTCCCGCACCTGTTGGAAACACTCCTTCTGTATCTTCTTCGGGCGCAGGGGGAACAGTTTCAGGGGGGACAAATATAAATACGTCTCCGTCTAATTCGGGGTCTGGATCATCAGGAGATTCTGGGGTTTCAGGCTCTAGTTCAGGACTTAAAAGTGCTGATATAAGCCCCAACACAGGCACACCCACTTCTTTTACTGGGGGGGTTCAATCAGGATCTTCTCCTGGAGCATTTAGATTTGCTGCAGGTGCTTCTCCTCCAGAAGGATTAGTTCCTGTAAGTAAGTCCGCAGACGGGTCTACATTAGCTGTAAGGCCATCGGACTATACTCAAGACATTGCGCGTTTTGCTAAGATGGGAGGGAACCCTTCGGCAACTACAGCAGTAATACCTATTGTCAGAGCAGACGAAGCTATCCATCAAGCTACAGGAATTAGTTATCATCAAACAGAAGGTTTTCGCCCGATGTCGATAACTACGTCTGGTAAACAGGTATACACGGCTCCTGGACCAGCTGAAAACGCAGACATTCGAGGCGGGGCTGAACAGGCTATGGGAACAAATAGTATTGCCCAAGCTTTTGGTATTAGTGATCCTGCTTTAGCTACGCCTATTGCCAGAGCAGCACTAATTGCAGGGCATCCAGGAACGTATGCTAAACTAGATGCCGCATACGCTCAAGGCGGGGATACTGAAGTAGCAAAAACTTTAGTAAATGGTTTATTGGGTAAGAAAGCAGACGCCGATATTTCAGATATTGCAAAAAAAGAAGATCCTCTTGCACAGCAATTAGTTGCTGGAGCTTTACGCATTGGGGAGTTATGGCCTAAAATGTCTCCTTCTCAGCGTTCAGCCGCTATTGCTACGCTAGCTATTCCGGCGGCATCTGCCGCTAGTGGGAAGAATATAGCAGCAGAAGTTATTCCTGGCACTACAGGGGCCATAGCAAAACCTCTTACATTAGCCGATGCAACTTCGTTGACTCAAGAAGGATACAATGGTTTTGCATTTGCTAAGAACTATCGTCAACTTTCTGCATTAGGAGATATGGTTTTAAAAGCTCCTGGTAGCGCACAACAATTAGCAACTATTGCAACATCTGGGGGATTCATGGGCTTTGGCCCATCTGGTTCAGCGGTACCTGTTCCACCAAACTATATGAAAAAAGTTGGTGCTCAAGCTGCGCCTCATCTTGGAGTAGGAGCAGCCTTATTTAATTCTCCTGATACAGTCCCAGAAAATTACCAGACATTAGGTATGACTCCTGAAGGAAAAGTAATTGGTATGCCAAAAAACCTTGCTCATACAAGTGTTATGTCTCCAAATACAAACAATATAAAATCTTACGAGATGGCAAGACAAGTCGCTGATGGCAGTCATCCAGCTCAAAAACTTTGGGGTAAAAGCAGTCTTCCTGGAATACGAGGAAGTAATGGGGGTTCCGCTATTATATCGGGTATGGGTATGCTGCATGAAAACAATGTTGACTTGGCTGGAGCAGTTACGGCTTACTCACTGTTCAATAATACGATGGGGTCCTAGTGGCAAAAGCAATAGTTGGCGTAGGCAGTATTGGATTACAAGAAGGCAATGCTTCTATTGGGGCTAAAACAGATATTAATGGGAATATTACAGGCAATATTGGATTACAAGAAGGCAATGCTTCTATTGGGGCGAGCGTTAATTCAGCGGGAAATATCGGAGTTGGTGCAGGAGTTGGTTCAAACATAGCAGATATTAAAGGTGTAGGTAATGCCCGCGCAAATGTTGGAGCAAGCGCAGGAATTAATACTGAAACGGGACAAATTGGACCAGGAGTTAGTGCTGGAGTCGGAGTCCAAGGTAAAGATGCCGGTGCATCAATTAGTACTGGATATGGCGCTACAGGGGCAACCGTATCTCCCCGTATCAGAATCGGAAGTACCCCTGGAGCAGTCCAAGGATCAAACATCGGAGGTACTGTAGGGGGTGTAGCTGGGTCAGTGTTTGGTCCAGTTGGGGGAGCTATTGGTTCTACAGTGGGGTCAGTAACAGGCTCACTTGTAGGAGGAGCTTTTGGGCATGCATCTCCAGCTTCTAAAGAAACTGATGGTAGAAAAGTAGCTTTAAAGGGATACGGTCAATTGGGTATTTTTGATGATGGTAAACTAACTAATCCTGATGGATCTTCTTTTGATATGAAGAACCAGATTATTGGTGGAGGCGATAGACCTTTTACAAATACTAATAGAATATCAGATACTCATAAAGACCGTAAGGGGCTATTCAACTACGACATCGATTACACTAATGATATGGATTATGTTTCTGGTATGGCGGGAACAACTTTTGCTAGAATCACAGGGGGAGGTACTAGTAAATCTATCGACCAACTAGGGGGTGCTTTCGGCAATGCTTTTTTAGGTAAAGTTGGCACGGGTAATAAGTTAACAAAAGAAAATTTTGATACTTCGATGACTAATGCAAGAGCGCAATATTCAAAAGCAGGTATCAAAACCAAAGAAGATATGTTGTCTTTAGCAAACCAACTGTATTCCCAAGGTAGAATAAATGATTTTGATTATGGCGTAACTAACCAAACAGCATCAATGTTGTTTGATGACAATTTTAATCTTGCTCAAACTTTGATGTCAGGAAGAGATCAAGGAATTTCCACCGCCGGTAAAACTTCTTCAGGAGCTTTAGCTGGGCAAAGCGGTAAATCTTCTTCAGGAACTTTATCTGGGCCAGGGGGCATAGGTATTAACCGTCCATTTAAGAATGGAGTGTTTTCCCCTTATCTATCCAATGAAGAAATCGATGCTTCTTTAGAGCCTTTATTAGCTAAATACCGTAGCGCTGCGGCTAAACAGATAAGAGCTGGCGGGAGGAACAGAGCTATACAAGGTATTACTACAGGCATCATTGCAGCAAAAGGTATTGATAAGATAACAGGGGGCGCAATAACGGGGGCCATTAAAGATGGTGCAGCAAGTGTTCGAGAGTGGCTTGGTGGGGATGCTGCCCCTACATTAGACAGTAAAGGTAAGGTAATTGATACGCAGTTACCAGATTTTTCTACAGACTTAACTTCTCCTGAAGTAGCGCCTATAGATACTTCTGATGGGTATGATTTAGGTGCAACAGGAGAGCTTACACTTACTGATGGGTATGATTTAGGTGCAGGGGAGCTTACACTATAATGTCTCGCCAACTATACCCTTCTGGTAATATTGGGAGTGATTTTCTACCTCCCGTGGAAAGTATTAACGATGCTGTTAAAGCCGGTATTTATGCAGGGGAACATATCCAAACCAGTATTGGTGCAGCGGCAAACGCTGTTACTGAGGGAGTTAATGCCTACCATAAAGAAACTCAGGCACAACAAACAGAAGCACTAAACGCTCAAAGAATTAGGACGAATGATATTACTCTTAGGCAAGAAGAAGACCCTGCATATCAAGAAGCAAAACGTATAGAAATACAGGCCAAACAACAAGATTATGCTAGGCAAATTAAGCTAAATGCAAAACGAGAAGAGTTTTACGCGATAATGAACGGAGATGATAAAGCTCAAATTAGTAAAGCTCTTACCGGCACAGATTATATGGAAATTCTGGCAGAAAAACCAGAACAAACAACTATTATTTATAAGCAAGCTACCCTTAGTGGCTTACTTACACCTGCTCAACTAGACCAACTTCTTTATAAAGATACCGATGATGCCGAAAGTAGATGGAGACAACACAACGCTTTAGAAAACCAAAAACGCTATGCAGAAGCATCGGGAGAATTTCAAAGAGATCCTCTTGCTGGAGAACTAGCGACTTTAGGGTATGGTCACGCTGCAGCAGTTAAAAATCTAGAAGCTCTACCCGCATCAGATTACGATGCAAAAGGTAATAAGATAGATCAATCCAAAGTAAATGTTCAAGCTGGTTTTGCTGTAACCGCACAATTAAAAGATCAATATCGTTTTAGAGATAGGACTAACGGGCAAATGCTTGCAGGAACTTTTGGAAAAGATGGAGTTACTGCACTTCGTAATGCACAAAAACTATCTTACATGGACTCAAATTTAGATGATGGTCCTGCGGCTAGCGGAATAAGGGAGGCTCAAAAACAAAAAGCTCCACCACCTGCAGCGCCTAATCCAGATACCCCTTCATTAAATGCGTTTAAAGAAAGCCAGGCCGCAAACCCTGCTCCAGCACCTAATAACAATATCGTAGAACAGCGTAAGCAAGCTCTTATGGATAGAGCCACAGGTGATCCTGATTTACAAGCGCGACTAATTGCAAAAGGTAAAGCCTCAAATAATCCTGCGCCTATGACTGTTTCTGCTCCGACTCCTTCAGCAGCTGCGGGAAGTGGTCCTGTGCCATCGAATACACCTGCTCCTACAGGTGTTCCGGCT
>JBBRVV010000009.1:0-18536 GCA_038246525.1 Pseudanabaenales cyanobacterium | reverse complement strand
TAAATGAGTTCAGCAGTAAGTTGTCAAGTCTTGGTGGCAACAGTACTCAGCTAGTGAGCAATCCAAATAGCCGCTATATTCGGATGGAGAGAGGTAGCTAAATTGACAATTAGCTTAATTAATCTCTACTATATTTGTTACTATATTTAGTAGATTTTTGGTACTTTTGCTTTAAAGCCTAAGATGAAAAAATGTCTTAGACAAAGCACTGTACGCATTAAGATTGTGCACAGGTGAATATTGAGGAGTGATTGAGAATAATTTATGAAAAACTTGAATGAAACGGATGTAGTTAAGTTTACTACTCTCGACCCAAGACCCAGCTTGGCTGTGGGCGCAATGCTCCTAGCCGGACTCGTGGTTTCTGGTAGTGCGTGGGCAGAAGCTAAACCCCAAGCGCTAAATCCAACTAGTGAATTGAACAATGTCCGTGCCTTAGGACAATTGAATGAATTGGGTCAGAATCCTTCAACCAATTCTACTTTGCAGAATATTCAAAATCTGAGCAACGATGCTAGTGGTGCTTTGGCTGATGGCGAAGTAGCCCAAGTAACTTCAGTATCTCAATTGAGTGATGTAAAGCCAACCGACTGGGCTTTCACTGCTTTACAGTCATTGGTTGAACGCTATGGCTGTATTGCTGGCTACACCGAGAGAACTTTGAATGCTCCTGCTGCGCCTGTAAGAGGTTTGGGTCAAAAGAGTATCGCTCAAGGCGGAGAAATCAGCGTTTATCGTGGACAGCGATCGCTTACTCGTTTTGAATTCGCCGCAGGTGTAAATGCCTGTTTGAACAAGGTGAATGAATTGATCACCGCTGGCTTGGCAGACAAAGTTGGTAAAGATGACCTGGCTGCGCTTCAGCGCCTACAAGAAGAGTTTGCCACTGAACTTGCAGCACTGAAGGAAAGAGTTACAGGCTTGGAGAAAAAGACAGCTTTGCTTGAAGCTCAGCAATTTTCTACCACTACTAAACTGACTGGACAGGCAATTTTTGCGGTCTCAGGTGGCGGCGGTAGCACCAACGGTGTACTTGGCTCCAACTTAGTTGCTGGCAATGGTTTAACAGGCGCTTTGATTGCTAATTCTGGAGACTCGAATACCACAGCTGTTGGTCGAGTTCGACTCGAGTTTAATACTAGCTTTTCTGGTAGCGATCTTTTATTCACTCGCCTAGAAGCTGGTAATGGTGGCAGTTCTATCCTTGGCAATCTAGGGGTTGCACCTAATGCCAACTTGGGCAACATTGGTTTTGCTTCTTCTGGGCTTGATTATGCAGGTGTACCCAACAATATTACTTTGTCGAGATTCCGCTATGAATTTGATCTGTTCAAGGATCTCAGGGTAATTTTTGGTTCGGCAATAGCGCCTATTGACCACGTGGATGGCAATAGCTTTGCGAACAATGAAGCTGTAGACTTTTCTACAACTTTCTTCATCAATAACCCCCTAATCGTGCCAATCAATACTCAAACTGGTGGTCCTGGTGCAGTATTAGCTTGGAATCCTGGTGCAGGAGCATTTACTGCTAGAGCTTTATATGTTGCAGCCCAAGGCTCCTTTGCAACTGCTGGTAATGGTACTAACCGCGGACTAACTGGCGATCCTTACCAAGGTACTTTTGAATTGGAGTTCTCACCAAAAACTGGGGGCGGTGATAAAGGACCTTTGGCAATCAAATTGCAGTATACCAATGCCTCAATCAACAATCTAACCTACAATACTGGCGGTGTGAACGTTGAATGGGCTTTCTCCAGGAGCATTGCGGTATTCGGGCGCTATGGCTTTGGTACGATAGACGGCAGAATAGGTCAGGCTAATAACAATCCTGGGCTAAATAACTTTGTGAATGTGAATGCTAGTGGTAAAGATTTGAGTCCTCAAACTTGGATGGCTGGTGTAGCTTTCCCTGATTTGTTTAGACCTGGTGCTTTGGCAGCAATTGCGGTGGGTCAGCCTTTCATCGAGGGTAGAGTTGGTAACACTAGTCAAACCAATCTAGAGATTTTCTACAACTTCCCAATCACTAAAAATATCAGCATTACTCCTGATGTACTGTTTATTTTCAATGCAAATAACAACAGTTCAAACGGCACAATCACTGTGGGAACTCTAAGAACTGTATTCTCCTTCTAGAACTCGCAAGCTGATCAATTAAGTTGCAAATAAGTTGAAAAAATTAAATATTTGAGTTAAGAGGCAACCCAGCCTCTTTTTTTATTTTTTAATACCGCAAGTATTACTTTGTTTGATAATTGGCTGACTCAATCAAGCCGCCGCCTAAAAGGCGATCGCGATCATACCAAACTGCCGCCTGCCCAGGTGTAATACTGAACTGTGGTTCTGCAAATTCAATTTTGGCGCGATCGCTACCCAAGGGAATAACCGTGGCTAAACTAGGTTCGGAGCGATAACGAATCTGCACTTCTGCCTGAAATGGTTGATCGGTCGGAGTTAGAGATACCCAATTGATTTGATTGATCGTGCATTCTTGGTCAGTGGCTTCTGATCTTTCACCTACAATAACTTGATTTTTACCTGCATCGATTGCCAATACATAGAGCGGATTTGGCGCAGCAATTCCTAAGCCTTTCCGTTGGCCGATCGTGTAGTGGTGGCTGCCATTGTGTTCACCAAGCAGATTGCCATTTTTATCTAAAATTTTGCCCTTTTGGCTAAGAATGTATTTATCCAAAAATTCAGCCATTGAGCCGTGGGCTTCTACTAAGCAAAGGTCTTGACTTTCAGGCTTTTCGGCGTTAGAGAGTCCTAATTCTGCCGCCAGTTTTCGAGTTTCAGTTTTAGTCAGTTCTCCCAAAGGGAAAAGACAGCGACTTAATTCATTCTGCCCCACTTCGTAAAGAAAATAGGATTGATCCTTGTTGCGATCTATGGCACGGCGTAATTGGTAGCGCTTAGTTTCTGGATCAAAATCTACGCGCGCATAATGTCCTGTGGCGATCGCTTCAATCCCAAACAATTCTTTTGCATATTCCAGCATCGGCGCAAATTTTACCGCTTTGTTGCAACGGGAGCAGGGAAGAGGAGTGATCCCAGCAGCGTATCCAGTAACTAGAAAGTTAATTACATTTTGCTCAAAGCGATCGCGACTATCAACAATTTCGTGGTGAATGCCTAAATGTTCACAAATCCTGGCTGCATCTACCATGCCATCCGAACAACATTGACCTTTACCGCGCATTAACCAAAGAGTTAAACCTGTTACGTCATAGCCTTGGGCATGGAGCAAAGCTGCTGCCACGGAGCTATCTACCCCCCCAGACAAACCTACTACCACTTTTTTTGACATTAAATTTTCCTTTTGACCTGACTTTTCTATGGTAGCAGTTTGAAAAGCTTTAACTTAGCGCACTTGGCTTAGGCTAATTGGCTGCTTAGGGTGATTCGCATAATTGGCATTAGAATTCAATTTTTGATAAATATATTGTTGCGAATTTAACAAAATTTATTTTAGTAGAGAATGATCTGGGAAAATATTATTTTTAGCTGGATCCTTAAGTTTTAGCAACTAATCGGAATTAATTTGGTTTTAAGCCAAACTAGAATTCTGAATGGCTAGGCTTTTCTTTAAATATTTAACTTAATTATGCTTAACTATTTAAGATCAATTTCTTTGTTAATTTTAAATTAAAGTATGTCGAAACTACAGATTGGCTTAATCTTTGGCGGACAGTCGGGAGAGCATGAGGTGTCGATCGCTTCGACAAAAGCAGTCTATCAGGCTCTAAGTCAAAATTCAGCCTACGAGATTCAACCTTTCTATATTCATAAAGATGGTTTTTGGGCTAATTCACAGTATTCCTTAGCGGTTTTAACTGGGGAACATAAATTTAGATACGATCAGATTTTACAAAGATTTCCCTCTAACGTAGAAAAAATTGATCTTTGGTTTCCTGTGCTGCATGGTCCAAATGGTGAGGATGGCACAATTCAAGGAATGTTGCAATTATTTCAAAAACCCTATGTGGGCAATGGAGTTTTAGCCTCTGCGGTAGGTATGGATAAGATTTTGATGAAATCTTGCTTCGCTCAAGCTGGACTAGCACAGGTAAAGTATTTAGCATTAAGTCGCTGGCAATGGCAAAAAGAATCAGAATCTTGGTGTGAAAATATTGAATTAGAGTTAGGCTATCCTTGTTTTGTTAAACCTTCTAATCTTGGCTCGTCAGTGGGAATATCAAAAGTACGCGATCGCCAAGAGTTGATCAATGGGATCGAACAGGCTTTAACTTTTGACTCTAGAATTATTATTGAGCAAGGTGTGACAGCTAGAGAAATTGAATGTGCTATTTTGGGCAACGAAACTCCTCAAGCATCGGTAGTCGGTGAAATTACTTTTCTAAGCGACTTCTACGATTATGAAACAAAATATACACCTGGTAGAGCCGAGTTAATTATCCCCGCTAAATTACCAATTGAAGTTTCACAAGCAATGCAGTCTATGGCAATAAAAGCTTTTCAAACTATTACCGCTACAGGCTTAGCAAGAGTTGATTTCTTTTATATTGAAGCTAGTGGAACAGTTTTGATTAATGAGCTTAATACTATGCCTGGATTTACAACTACTAGTATGTATGCCAAATTGTGGGAGGTTTCAGGAATTAATTTTGCAGAGTTATGCGATCGCTTAATTCGATTAGGCTTAGCCCAATCCCGTTAGTTAAAGACTAAAATTCTAAGATATAAATTGCGTTTTCGTTTTTTACTGATCTATATTTTGATACAGAGAATTATTATTTTCTGCAAAAACCTAGTAAATATTTAATCAACTAGATTAAAACTTAAAACTTAAATTAATAAATATATCTATAGTTTATCTAATTAAAAAATAATTTTTAGATAATCTAGCCTTTTATAGAACAAGCAAAAATATTTTTTTAGGCTTAATATTTTTAGTGAGGTAACAAACGTAAATTTAGACAAACAACTCTATAATAGAATTAACAATATAGGTTTTTTGATTTTAACTCGGAGAATTAGTTATGGTAAAAGTAAGCATCGATCCAGTTTTGACTAAGGCTCATCAAGTAGTTATGGCATGGGAAATGAATCCAGATTTTCAATTTGGTACTATGACTTTAGTGGCTTTTAAGGTTGAATTACAAAAACTTACGGCTCAAGTTGAAGCAGCCGAACGGGCAAAATTAGCCTACGCCGACTTAGTAAATACCCGCGATGAACAAGCAAGTACGTTAAATGATCTCGTAACTCGTGCTCGTAGTGGCTTTAGAGCTTTTTATGGACCAGATTCTTCTCAATATGAAATGGCAGGTGGCAAACGTCGAAGCGATCGCAAATCTCCTACTCGAACTCCAAAATCTAATTAATTTAGGTAAATATATGAGCTACCGTAATATTATTACAATTGAGCCAGGTAAACGCGGAGGAAAACCTTGTATTAGAAGAATGCGCATAACTGTATATGATATTTTGGGTTGGTTAGCGGCTGGAATGTCTTTTGCTGATATAATTGATGACTTTCCTGAATTAAATACAGAAGATATTAAAGCGTGCCTAGAATACGCTGCGGATCGGGATCATCATTTAGTTGTGGTGGCTGATAGATCTTGAAACTACTTTTTGATCAAAATCTTAGTAGAAAGCTAGTTTATAGACTTAAATCTATGTTTCCTGGCTGTAGTCATGTTCATTATCATAATTTGACTGAGGAAGATGATCGCAAGATCTGGGAATTTGCTAAAGAACAAGAATTTCGTATCGTAACTCAAGATGCTGACTTTACTGAATTCAGTCGTCTGCTTGGTTCTCCACCAAAGGTAATTTGGTTAAGATGTGGCAATATGCCAACAATTGAAGTAGAGAAACTTCTCATTTTTGCGTCTGAGGCGATAGATGAGTTTATCAATAGTCTCGCATCCGAATGTCTTGAAATCTACTAACTTGATTTAATAATTTTGTTTGCTCAAATTTAATAGGTTTGTATGGGAAGATATTAATCTGAGATTGCATCCTCCCTACAAGCCCTCATATATTAAGGTTTATTAAATCGCATCAACAGCTAAATTTAATCTCAGAACATTTACGCCATCTTCGCCGAATATACCTAAAAATCTGCCATCAGTATTTTGTTGAATTAAGGTCTCTAATTGATTAGGTTGAAGTTTTCGAGTTTGAGTAATTCTCGGAATCTGAGCTTTAGCCGCTTCAATTGTAATGTGCGGATCGAGACTAGAGCCAGAAGTATAAATCAAATCTCCAGTAGGAGTAATTCCTGCCTGTTGTAATCTTGGTAAATCGCCAACAATCGCTCTACTTGGATCAGAATCAGCTTTGCCTTTGATGCGCTCAACTAGAGCAGGATTACTTGGAGCTAAATTACTTGCACCTGAAATTCCAGTTTTGAGAATACCAGCCTCATCTTTGTTTGGATCAGCGGTGCTGTAGTTAGTAGTGCTAGGACGACTATTGAAATAGCGATCGCTGGTAAAAGGTTGTCCGATTAAGGCAGAACCAACTACTTTCCCTTGAGCATTAAAAATCAAACTGCCATTAGCTTGACTAGAAAAGAATGGTAATTGCGCGATCGCTAACATTGAGAAAGGATAAATTACGGCAACCAGCAACCATAGTACAAGCGTCGTGCGAATAGCTTTAATGATTTCATTCATAGTTTTAGATTGGGTTTAAGCAGGTAAACGAAGCTAATTTGAAACAGCCAAATATAATGAATACAATTAAAATTTTTCAGGCTGAAACATTACGGCAAATAGATAAATTGAGAAACCAACCGTACCAATTCCTAAAATACCTAAAGCATAGGCTTGTGAACGAGTAAAGCTCTCCGCATTTGCGGCATAAACTGTGGGAGCAACAATTAGATTAAAGCAAAGAGCAAGAAATAGATATTTCGGATACTTCTGTTTAATTGAGAGTTGCCAAAGATCCTTTAGATCCTCAAGCATAAGATTACGCGAAACATAAACTAGAATTTCTTTCATAATTAGCCTTGATGATTTAGATAGAGAGTGAATAGAGGGAAGTAGGTAAGTTTAGTTTAATTATTAGGGTCGCGGGGCGTAGCGTCGCATTGGGTTTTAGATTAAGCCTGTTAAGCGATCGGCAATAAAACATCAATCAATTTAATCGCAATAAATGGTGTAACTACTCCACCTAGCCCGTAAATTAAAATATTGCGTTGTAAAAGTTGATCGGCAGTCAGCGGTCGAAACTTTACGCCTTTAAGTGCAAGTGGAATTAATGCAGGAATAATTAAAGCGTTGTAAATTAAGGCTGAAAGAATTGCTGATTGTGGACTCTTTAAACCCATTACGTTCAATGCGCCAATTCCCGATGCGGCAAAGATAGTTGGAATAATTGCAAAGTATTTGGCAATGTCATTGGCAATCGAGAAAGTGGTCAAAGCGCCTCTGGTAATTAACAATTGTTTCCCAATCGCCACTAAATCAATTAACTTAGTTGGATCAGAATCTAAATCCACCATATTTGCGGCTTCCTTTGCTGCTTGGGTACCTGAATTCATGGCAACGCCCACATTAGCCTGAGCTAGAGCAGGAGCATCATTGGTGCCATCGCCAGTCATCGCTACCAATTTCCCTTCAGACTGTTCCTTGCGAATCACATCGATTTTATCTTCAGGCGTGGCTTCAGCAACAAAATCATCCACGCCAGCTTCAGCCGCAATTACTGAGGCGGTGATTCGATTATCACCTGTGAGCATAATTGTGCGGACTCCCATGCGTCGCAACTGATCGAAGCGTTCGCGCAAACCAGGCTTGACAATATCTTTGAGGTAAATTACGCCATATAATTCTCCACCTTGACATAATCCCAAGGGAGTTCCGCCTAGCTTCGATACCTTCTCATAGGCAGCTTCAAATTCATCAGGAATTTCACCTGATCGCGATCGCACAAATCCGCGAATTGAATCAACTGCACCCTTGCGTACTTCAGTTGCATCGGGTAAATCTGTGCCACTCATACGAGTGCGGGCTGAGAACTCAATCCCTTTCGCTTGATCTTGATCAAATTGAACCGTTGCTCCTGCCTGTTCAGCCAGCTTAACAATCGATCTTCCTTCAGGAGTCTGATCAAAAATACTAGCCGCCAGCGCAACATTAGCCATCTCGGCAAGTGAATATCCTTTAACTGGAATAAACTCATCTGCAAGGCGATTGCCAAGCGTGATAGTGCCCGTTTTGTCTAACACAAGCGTATTTATGTCACCACAGGCTTCCACTGCTCGACCTGAAGTAGCGATTACATTAAACTGGGCCACTCGATCCATGCCCGCAATGCCGATCGCACTGAGTAATCCGCCAATTGTGGTCGGAATTAGTGCTACCAACAAGGAAATCAAAATGGCAATGGTGATCGGCGTATTTACAAAGTTAGCGATCGGCAGAATCGTTGCCACGGCAATTAGGAACACTTGGGTCAGCACAGTGAGCAGCACAGTTAAAGCAATCTCGTTAGGAGTTTTGGTGCGTTCTGCTCCTTCCACTAAGGCGATCATCCGATCAATAAATCCCTGCCCAGGATCAGCCATGATTTTAATTGTCAATTCATCGGAAACTACCCGTGTTCCACCTGTAACTGAACTAGCAATGTCGGTACCAGGTTGTTTTAACACTGGCGCAGATTCGCCCGTAATCGCCGATTCATCCACCGAAGCCAAGCCTGCCGTCACTTCTCCATCAGCAGGAATCATTTCACCGATCTTCACCTTAACAAGATCACCGCGCCGTAACTCGGTAGAACTAATTTGCTGAATCGTTCCATCAGGTAATAATTTACTGGCGGTAGTATCTGAGCGAGTTGTGCGCAAAGAATCAGCCTGGGCTTTCCCTCGTCCTTCAGCGATCGCTTCGGCAAAATTAGCGAACAGCACAGTAAGAAAGAGAATCACTGTAATCGAACCATTCAGCAGACGCTGTTGATTTGAATCTGCTTGCACGGTGCCAAATAGATTGGGATCGAAGGTCACCAATAGAGTAACTAAGGTACCGACCCAAACCATAAACATTACGGGATTACGCACCGCTATTTTGGGATTGAGTTTACGGAAGGAATCTTGAATTGCCCGACCATACAGCCCGGCCATAGATGCTTTAGGCGTGTTTCTACGGGAGTTGCGGGTGCTGCCAATCTCTTCGTTTTCTACAGTTGGAGAATTATTTGTCGAATTAGAGTTCATCTTAGTGTTCATGAATTTTTTAGCCACCTTTAGCGATCAGAAAAGCTTCAGCAATGGAGCCGAGAGCCAGAACAGGGAAGAAGGTTAATGCACCCATTATCAAAATTACGCCTGCGGTAACTGAAGTAAATAAAACTGTATCTGTGCGTAATGTGCCAGTAGTCATAGCTACAGCTTGTTTGCGAGACATTCCATCTGCCAACAATAACAAAGCAATAATCGGCACATAGCGACCACCTAGCAAGCTAACAGAAGTACTGAGATTCCACCATAAGCTAGTTGCAGCAGGTTGAGAATCAGCTAAGCCTTCAAATCCAGAGCCATTATTTGCAGCCGCCGAGGCATATTCATAAATCACTTGAGATAGTCCGTGAAATCCTGGGTTGCTAATGCCTGCTAACTGTTCGGGAAATGCCAAAGTAATTGCGCCAGGAATCAGAATAAAGATCGGATGAATCAGCAGAATCAGAAAACTGGTCAATACCACTTCATTCTTTTCAATCTTACGTCCCAAAAATTCAGGCGTTCTGCCAACCATTAAACCTGTCACAAATACTGCCAAAATTGAATAAGCGAATAGATAAGCAGTGCCTGTTCCCTGTCCGCCCCAAATAATTTGCAGAAAGAGATTAGACATGGTAATAAATCCGCCAGCTGGCATGAGCGAATCATGCATCGAATTCACTGCTCCTGTCATGGTTCCTGTGGTAGTCACCGAGAACAAAGCTGATTGCGCCCAACCGAAGCGAACTTCTTTCCCTTCTAGATTTGGGAATGAGTTGCCTAAGAGATTATTAACTAGAGGATTGCCTTGATATTCGCCAATGCCTGTGACAATAATGAATGCCACATAGAGAATGAACACCATGCCAAAGATTAGCCAAGCTTGCTTGCGATTGTTCGCGATCGCGCCAAAGGTATGAATTAAGGCTGTGGGAACCGCAATCATCGCCAAAATCTGGATCAAATTGGTAAAGTTGTTCGGGTTCTCAAAAGGATGAGCAGAGTTAGCCGCAAAAAATCCGCCGCCATTTTCTCCTAATTGTTTGATAATTTCAAAATGTGCCACTGGACCTAAGCCGATCGCTTGGCTGATATTTGGATTTTCTAGGGTGGGAATGACTATGGGGGCAGATAAAGTTTCGGGCACACCTGCGGCAATAAAAGCGATCGCGCCAATGACACTAATTGGCAACAAAATTCTGGTAATCGCTTGGGTTAGATCCACATAGAAATTGCCCAGAGAACGTCCAGTTAAGCCACGAATAAAAGCGATCGCCACCGCAATCCCCGTTCCGGCTGAAGTAAAAAATAGAAATCCTAAACCTAAAGTCTGAGTGAAGTAAGTGAGTGTGGTTTCGCCTGAGTAATGTTGCTGATTGGTGTTGGTAATAAAGGAAATCGTAGTATGTAGAGCAGTGTCCCAGGTGGGCGCACTCAATGAAGTCGGATTTAGGGGCAAATAGCCCTGAGCCATGATCATCAAAAACAACAAGATCGCCATTGCTAAATTGCTATATAAAATCGCTCTGGCATATTGCCAGCCTGTCATTTGGGCTTTAGTCTGAATCCCGCTAAGATTAAAAATTAAGCGTTCAATTGGATTTATCAGGCGATCAAGAATTGTCTTTTGTCCTAAAAATACTCGTGCGATATAATTGCCAAAGATCGGGGCGATCGCTACAATTAGCACCAGTACTATACCGATTTGAATCCATCCTTGTAACATGGTGGAAATTCTTCTGTTTATGTCAGTGAAGTGTCAGAAAGTCTCTCCTGACAGCTAAATCATCCTACATTTATTAATCCTTGGCAAGGTACAACTTTATATTTAGATCGTTCCCGCTTAAGCATATCTGGATTCTAGGTATCATTAAAGCTTGCTGTTTAGGCTGCATTTAGGTTCTATTTAGATCGCGATCGCTTGAAAGTTGGGCTACATTCTCACAATCTAATTTCTATTAAGCGGTACGAAGAGCCACAATTGGATCAAGTTTGGCAGCTTGGCGGGCAGGAAATACACCAAAGAATAAGCCAATTGTGCCAGAAATACTCACCGACATCACAATTGCACTGATCGAAATTCCAGCCTGAAGTGGAGAGAAGGTAGCTACTAGAATAATCCCGCCAATGCCAATAGTTGTGCCGATCGCGCCGCCAATTACCGAGAGAATTACCGCTTCAATTATAAATTGACTCAAAATATCTTTTTCGGTTGCGCCTAAAGCTTTGCGAAGTCCGATTTCTTGAGTGCGTTCAGTCACAGAGACTAGCATAATATTCATAATCCCGATCCCACCAACTAGCAGGGAAATACAAGCGATCGCTGCCAACATGATCGTTAAGGCACCAGTTACATTTCCGACAATTTGTAAAGCATCCTTTTGGGTACGAATCGTAAAGGTTTCACCGTTCTGTAGAGCATAGTTGCGATGGCGTAGTTGTAATAAATTCTTGATTTGAAATTCCGCATCATTTACATCTCCTTTAGCAGAAACGTTAATCACCTGCACGCCAAAACCAAAAGGAGAAGTGCGCCCCACCAGGCGACTGGTCATCGTACTGATCGGCATGAAAATTATATCGTCTTGATTAGTGCCTAAAAATGCACCCTTGGAGTTCATAATTCCGCCCACTTGATAGCTCGTCCCTTTGATTCGCACCTGTTTACCAATTGGGCTGCCATTTTGGGGATTACAGGCATCATTAAAACCAGGTGGGTAGAATTCGGCAAATAGTTTTTTGGTGGTTTCTGAACCAATGGCCACAATTGGCGTATTCCGTTTCACGGCATTATCATCAAAAAATCTGCCCAAACAAGTCTCAGCGTTTCGTACAGTTTGATAACCAGGCGTGGTGCCAACTAACGTGACTCGCTCAGTACTACCGCCAGCAATTACTAACTCTGAAGCATTAATTTGCGGTGCAACTGCATCTACGGTCGGAACTTGATTAGTGATCGCGATTGCATCTGCCCAAACTAAGCGATTTGGCGGAGCGATCGTACTACGACGGGCGTTATCTGTGCCTGCAATGATAAATATCACATTTGTGCCTAAAGACTGAAATTGTGAGGCCGCATATTTCTGCGTTCCTTCACCCACACCCACAATCGCAATTACAGAAGCATTACCAATAATGATTCCCAGCATGGTAAGCGCACTACGCAGACGGTTGGCAGACAGGGTTTTCCCTGCCATATTTAGACTTTCCCAAAAGTTCATAACTAAGCTCCATTCTCTAAATTATTCTAATTTTACTATGCCAAAACCTGATCGGTTAGTGCAGCTTGCATAATCCCCAACCATTGAATTAAATTCTCTAGTTGCTTGTCAGGCGTAAGAGAAAGCAATCCACGCACCGTAACTTTGCCTGGTTGATAGACAAAGCGAGATTGAATGTGAGATGGGAGGGTCTGATGTAGACGTTTCCAGGCAGGTTCTTCCATTTTAGTTTCTAAGGTAATGTGTAGTTTGCCATCGGGACGAATCCGAGAAAATCCGAGCTTTTTCGCATCCTGTTTCAATTCCATTACTTGAACTAATCTCTGGGCAGCGGCAGGAACTTTACCATAGCGATCGCGCCACTCTTCTAAGATCTGATTCAGTTCTCGTTTAGAATTTACGGCAGCCACTGTGCGATAAGCACTCATTTTTTGATCTGGGTCGGCGATATAATTGCCAGGAATAAAGGCAGTAATTGGCAGGTCTATTTGGGTATCATCGACAGAAGGAATCTCCGAGCCGCGAATTTCATTAATACATTCTTGCAGCATTTCCATATAGAGATCGAAGCCAATCGAATCCATCTGTCCCGACTGTTCTGCGCCCAAAAGATTACCTGCACCGCGAATTTCCATATCTCGCATCGCCAATTGATAGCCAGAACCAAGATGCGCAAATTCTTGAATTGCCTGTAATCGCTTGCGCGCAGGATCGGAAAGTTCGCCATTTTCAGGATAAAACAGCCAAGCATGGGCTTGAATGCCAGAGCGTCCCACCCTGCCACGCAGTTGATAGAGTTGCCCTAAGCCTAATTTATGGGAATCTTCAATAATGATCGTATTTACCCTGGGAATGTCTAAGCCTGATTCAATTATGGTAGTACATACAAGCACATCCGCTTCACCACTATTGAAAGTGAGCATAGTGGTCTCCAGTTGTGATTCAGGCATTTGTCCGTGGGCGATCGCCATTCGTACCCCAGGAATCATTTCTCTAATTTGGCTAGAAGTTTCTTCAATTCCTTCGATCCGTGACACCACATAGAATACCTGCCCACCTCGATCTAGTTCTTGACGAATAGCGGCTCTTATCTTATCGGTTTCATAGCGGGATAGATGCGTTTTAATTGAACGTCGAGAAGGTGGTGGGGTAGTAATTAAACTCATTTCTCTTACACCTGAAAGAGACATATATAAAGTGCGGGGAATTGGGGTTGCCGTCAGAGTGAGAATGTCTACTTCGGTTTTATAGGACTTGATCTTTTCTTTTTGGGCTACGCCAAATCGCTGTTCTTCATCAATTACTAACAGACCTAAATCCTTAAATTTTACTTCTTTACCCAAAAGTTGATGGGTTCCAACTACCAGGTCAAGTTCCCCTGTAGCCAGTCGTTGGACTATTTCTTTTTTTTCGCTGGCACTCTTAAAGCGATTTAGCAAAGCAATTTGAATCGGATAGGGAGCGAAGCGCTCTTGAAGCGTGTGATAGTGCTGTTGTGCCAAGATCGTAGTTGGAGCTAAAAGTGCTGCTTGTTTGCCTGACACCATTGCCTTGAATAATGCTCTCACCGCAACTTCAGTTTTACCAAAGCCCACATCGCCACAAATAAGTCGATCCATCGGCCGATCGCTTTCCATATCATGTTTTACATCTTGAGTGGCCTTAAGTTGATCTGGTGTCGGTTGGTAAGGGAAAGAATCTTCCATTTCCTGTTGCCAAGGTGCATCGGGCGGAAAAGCGAATCCTACCTGTTGCGATCGCTTCGCATAGAGTTCTAAAAGATCAAACGCTACTTTCTTAATTGCTTTGCGGGCTTTGCTGGTGGTATTTGCCCAGGCTTTGCTAGTCATTTTATGCAGTTGCGGCTTCCCTTCTGCTTGTCCACGATAGCGCGCGAGACAACTCACCTGATCGGCAGCTACGCGTAAAAGTCCATCCTCGTATTTAATCACCAAATATTCACGGGTTTCGTTACTTACGCTCAGAGTTTCCAACTTCAGAAACTGCCCAATCCCTTGATGCTTATGCACCACATAATCGCCAGGCGAAAGCTTATTGGGATCGATTGTCTTCGCATTTCCACGCCGCCGCTTGCGAATATAAGAAGGAGTACCAAGTGCGTGTTGTCCAAAAAATTCGCGATCGCTTACTAGGAGAATTCTAAAAAGCGGTAAAACAAATCCCTGAATTTCGGCTAGACCCGAATATTTTAAAGCGACAGGTGTACGTCCATTGTGGAGCTTTTCGATCGCAGGGAAATCATGCACATTCGGCACAAATTGAGCGGCGCAGTCATGTTCTTGCAACAGCGAAACTGCCCTAGTTGGCTGGGCCGAAATCACCGTAATTCGATAATTAATGCCCCGATATTCTCGAATCGTCTTAGCTAAATTGCCAAACTGGTGGGGAATTGCGGGTACAGCACGACAGTTGAGATTAACTATTGAGCCTTGATCCTCTTCGCCTAATTCAGACAAAAATAATGATTCAAATTTCTGCTCTATAGTTTTTAGACAATAATCAAATTTCTGATGTAATGGAATTTCCCAGTTGTCACGATCAGCTAAATTTTGCCATATTTGTTCGGCAGATTCAAAACTGCGATCGCTATAAATGCGACATTGATCTGGTTCATCTATGGCGATCAAACAATCATCTGGCAAATAGTCTAAAAGTGTGGCACTGGCTTTAGGATGAACACTGTAGGTTTTGTTAGAGGTTTTCTCCTGATGATCATCCGCACCTAGTAAGCGATCATAATTGATTGGCGTAAGATTCAAACTAGGTAAATTATCAATCGCTCTTTGAGTGGTGGGATCGAATTCCCTAATTTTCTCAATCAGCTCACCAAAACAATCCAAACGTAAAGGTAATTCACTCGCTACTGGAAAAATATCAAAAATATCCCCCCTTCTACTCCAAGTTCCTTCGGTTTCTACCAGGGAAGTGCGCTCATAGCCAAGCTGGGTCAGTTTTGCGGCAAATTCTTCTAAATTAATTTCTTTGCCTACATTCAATTGCCAACAAGCATCTCGAAACTGTTGCGGGTTGGGTAAATGGATTTGTAAAGCTTTTACAGTCGCCACAATTGCTCTAGGACTAGAGTTTGAATTATCTGCACTTAAATCAGCACTTAGATCAGCTAAGACTTGCATCTGCGCCCATATCATTTCCGACTCAGGCAAAACTGGGTCATAGGGTAAGGTATCCGCCGTAGGGTAAAAATGTACAGTTTGCCAGCCCATTGCCTCTAGTTGCACTGCCCACCTGCCTGCCTCTTCTAACGTGGCAGTAATTACACAAACTGATCGATTTTGCTGCTGGGCGATCGCCGATCCCATTATGCCCTTTGCTAATCGGGGTAAGCCACTGAGATGGAGGCTAGCGTTTTTGGCAAGTTTGTCGTTTAGCTCCTCTAATAAAGGTGAACTAGCGATCGCACGAATTACGGAACTAAATGCCATAGCAGCTTTAACAACAAAAAAATACGAATAGCGATCCAGGGCATTCCCGATAGATCTCCATCATACAACTTCACATTGGCTGGATTATTGACAGTTAAAAGATCATAAGTATGACAAAATAAGGCAAAATCTCTA
This sequence comes from Pseudanabaenales cyanobacterium, assembly GCA_038246525.1. GTDB lineage: Bacteria > Cyanobacteriota > Cyanobacteriia > Pseudanabaenales > Pseudanabaenaceae > JANRLH01. Next base: position 2,517 of record JBBRVV010000009.1, on the reverse strand, counting down.
CAAAATATTACAGCTTATCCCTTGCCAACAAAAATATTGCTCCATGCCTATTGCGGAAAATAGTTTTGCCGCTATAATTTCCGAGTGCGAAAGCAAACCTATGGCTTAGGGATTGTGACGCACAAGGTTAGAGCTAATCCTAAGAAGTCAATCCATGTATATCGGTGTGAGAAACAACTTGTCTAAAAAACTTTCCCCAAAAATTTCCCAGCTATCCCTTTTGGGCTTCCTCTTCCTAGCCCTCTGGAATGGTGCTGAAATCTGCCAAGCGGCCATATTGCGCGTACTAGTGCAAGAGTCAAACAGTACTCAAGTTCCGATTGCAGTCACCCAAACCGCCAATCTACAAATTGAAGGACAGCAGCCCATCGTACTTGATCCAGGTCGCTGGTACACCCTCCCCACCAATTCTGTCGCTAAGATTCAACCATCCAATAATGGTTTAGTGCGTTTGGGTAACGTACTTTATCCTGGCGATTTAGAAATTAGATCCTGGAAAGGCAAAGCGATCGCCGTGAATGTATTACCAGTAGAAGAATACCTGCGCAGTGTCGTACCCAGCGAAATGCCTGCCAGTTGGCACTTAGACGCTCTCAAGGCGCAAGCAGTAGCAGCTCGCAGTTATGCCTTAAACACGGCACGTCAACGTAAATGGGGCAGAGCTCCCTACGATTTGGTTAGCGACACCCGTGATCAAGTTTATAAAGGTTTCTTCCGTCTCGATCCTGACACTGCCACGCTCAAGCCCTTGATTAATCCTCGCACAGACCTAGCCGTATCAACTACCCAGGGCTATATGTTGAAGCAGGAATTCAAAGGATACTACCGCGCCCGTCTCCAACGCAATTGGGTTAGCTGGGCAGGTGGTTATATGCCTGTATCTGATGGTCAGCACCTCGACCAAGAAATGAGTCAACAAATGGCAAAAATGGGCTGGAACTGGGTGCAGATTCTGAGTTGGTGGTATCGAGATGAGCCAATCAAGCCTGGAACCTAGAACTTTAGGTGAGCTATGCAGCATTCCTTTTTCGACAATAACTTTGACTATCTGACAAAAAAAATGGCAATTTCTAAGTTAAGTTCTGAAGCAATCAAGTCAGCGATCGCTTCCATTCCAGACTGGTCATTGGTGGGCGAAAAACTTACCAAGTCGTTTAAGTTTAAGGATTTTACCGAGGCTTTCGGCTTCATGACCAAAGTAGCGCTTATTGCCGAAAAGATGGATCATCATCCTGAATGGTTTAACGTCTACAATCATCTGAAGATCGAACTCACCACCCATGACGCAGGCGGCATAAGCCAGTTGGATCTCGATTTGGCAAAAAAAATTAATGCGCTTTAAGTTTTGCTCTCTTTAGTTTTTTTCTAAGCTTTTCTATGGCTAAAGATAAAATTGTATATCGTGAATTTTCATCGCCTGAAGCTGATCAGTCTGCTGGCAAAGAGCAAAGAGAATCTAAATCTCCTGCCCAGCAAAATCTCAAAATCCAACTTTCGCGCAAAGGTAGAAATGGCAAAACTGTCACCATAGTTATGGGCTTAGATCTCTCCCCAGCTAACCTTAATGATCTACTGAAACAACTAAAAAATCAATGTGGTGCAGGCGGTAGTCTCAAACAAGAAGACGACTCAACTCAACTTGAGATTCAAGGTGATCATCGCCCAAAAATCCTGGAAATTCTAACTAAGCAAGGCTACAAGGCAAAGATTATCTAAACCCATTGCCCCACTACCACCCGCAAGCTGCCATCTTCTAGGAGTTCTTCCTGCTCCACATTAAAACTTTGGGACTGAACTGCCGCCATCAAAGCTTTGTGAGCGTAGCCCTGGAGAATTGGATTTAAGAACTTCGCCTGATCGATCTTCGCGCCCCAAAAGTCAGCAATTAGCTCAAACTCCTCTTCAATCCGCCGAAACCCCAGATCATACTGATTAGACTGGCGGATTACATACTCTGCCTTGGTTTTATTGCCCATGTAGCCGCGCACCATCGTATTTTGCTCTACCTGATAGCCCAACTCCTGCAGAACTTGCTGCAAAATCTCACCATCTTTAATTTGGACTGCGATTGTTGTGAAATGTGACATCGGTACTACCAGCTAATTAATTGCCAAGATCTTAACATTTAGCCAAAAGTTGCCACTAAATTTAAGCGATCGCTAAATTTTTATTAGTTAGGATCCCCAGATTAAAGATTGATGCTTTAAGATGGTAAAGCTCTATTAATAACCTATAGCAAGATCATGGCTTGTCCTAAAAAGAAAACATCAAAATCTAAGACTGCAATTCGTAAAGCAGTGTGGAAACGTCAGGCGGTAGCTGAGGCTGCTAAAGCAATTTCTATGGGTAAGTCAATTCTAACGGGCAACGCTAAGGGCTTTATTTATCCTTTAGCAGAAGAAGAGGAAGCTTAAACTAGCTTTTAGTGCAACAGATTAGTAAATTTTGGTCTAGTGCTTTCCCTGGAAAGTAAATGAAAAGAGCGTAAGTGGAAAAGAGCGTAAGTGGAAAGCAGTG
>JBBRVV010000008.1:0-19450 GCA_038246525.1 Pseudanabaenales cyanobacterium | reverse complement strand
TTACCCCAGACTAATCTTCTACTTGGTGCAATTCCTTGGCAATACCCCCAAATGGGTGAAATGTTAAGTTGTGTATTCCGCATTAATCTTCACATAATCGTAGCTCAGATCACATCCCCAAGCGGCTCCCATACTATTCCCTTCACCTAGCTTGACTGAGATCTTGACGGTTTCTAGCTGAAAGTCTATAGGAGACTGGGTGCGGGGCAAATTATTGGTGTGTGCCTTAAGATAAGCACTAGCTGCTGCTCGATCAAATCCTTGAGGTGTACCTTTAATCATCATGGCAAACTCACCCAGATAAATGTCTAATTGGGATTGATCAAAATCTATGCCTGATCGCCCTGCTGCTGCCGCAATTCTACCCCAGTTGGGATCATGTCCGAATACGGCGGATTTAACTAAGGAAGAGCCAGCGATCGCCTTAGCTACTTGACGTGCTGCTTGAGAATTTTCTGCTCCCTGTACTTCAACTTCCAATAAACAAGTTGCTCCTTCTCCATCCCTTGCCACCGACTTAGCCAAGTAAACACATACCTCAGTCAGCAATTCTTCTAATTTTTCTGCATCTGAAGAATTGGCTGTGATTTGCTCAATGCCAGATTGCCCATTTGCCAGCGCCAACAGCATATCATTGGTGCTAGTGTCACCATCTACCGTGATTTGATTAAAACTAGCATCCGTGGCACGGCTCAACATTGCTTGCCAGAGACTAGGCTCTACTGCTGCATCAGAAGTGACAAACGCCAACATGGTCGCCATATTTGGATGGATCATCCCAGAACCCTTGGAGATACCACCGATTCGTACGGGCTTCCCTTGAATTTCAGTTTCTAGGGCGATCGCTTTAGTAACTAAATCTGTGGTGGTAATTGCTTTTGCTACTGCTTCTCCGCCTGAATCAGATAACTCACCCGCCACTATAGGAATGCCCGCCCTGATCAAGTCCATCCGCAACTGCTTACCAATCACGCCCGTGGATGCAACTAAGATTTCTGGGGGAATTTCTGCTTGGGTAGCGATCGCCTTCTGCACCAATTTTACAGTTTCTAGAGTGTTGTTCCAGCCCTCTTCGCCAGTGCAAGCATTAGCTTGACCTGCATTGCAGAGAATCGCTTTTACCAAATTACCCGAACTTAATACCTGGCGATTGTAGTCCACACAGGCAGCCCGTACTACCGACTTTGTTAATACTCCTGCGGCGATCGCTTCTACATCAGACACAATCAAAGCTAAATCAGGCGCACCACTAGGTTTTAAGCCTGCTGTTATTCCTGCCGCCCGATAGCCTTTAGCTGCGGTTATTCCTCCTTCTACCCTGATCCAATTTGAATTGCTCATGAACTCTGACCTTATCCTATAAATTTGATTGTCTACTAAATGCGAATTCTAATGGATCGAAACTGATTGGACGACTGAAAACCTGGCGTTTAAAGATAGTTAGTTGATTTTGCCAGTTTAAGCAATTAAAACCCATACGCGGGTTGCGCCCCAACTCCGCCCATATTCTAGGCGGCTAACGCCGAAAAAGTTTCATACTTAACAATTCAACTCAAATGCTAAGTCAATGTTTTAGAATTGGATAGTTGCGACAAACGCCATCGATTTCACGCCATAGATCTTGAGATTTTATTTGCTTTACTGTCCTGTAAATCACAAGTAGAGATCTTAACCAGCCAGTAATCACAGGATGAGAGGGGACATGGTAGGACTTGTGGCAAGTAGTACAGAGATACTTAAAGGCTCTAGCAGTTTTTATCTGATCTTCCCAGGCAATAATTTACTTAGAATTGATAACCAGATGACCATCATTTTCCCTAGATCGGCGGCAGTTAATCCTGAAAAAGAACCAAGAGATAAGAAAGACAGTAAAAGGCGACCCCAAATCATTACGGAGCAGCCCATTTCCCAAATTATTCGCGATCGCTTAATTGCGGCGGGTGAACCATTTCTAGCGAATGACTGTATTGCTAATCAAATTACTGACGTTGAACGGGCAGAATTGAAATTAGAAATAGAAGGGAAACTCCAAAGCCTGTATGACTCGATGGTGATCGACACCGATAACGACCACAACACTAGAGAAAGTGCCCGTCGTGTAGCCAAGATGTATGTGGATGAGGTATTCAAAGGGCGCTATCACCCGATGCCCAAGGTGACGGATTTTCCTAATGCCAAAGAACTGGATGAGATTTATACCCTCGGACCAATTTCCGTGCGTTCTACCTGCTCCCATCACTTTGTGCCGATTGTCGGTCAAGCTTGGGTAGGAATTTTGCCTAGCGATCGCGTGATTGGCATTTCTAAATTTAATCGCGTAGTAGACTGGGTGCTGAGTCGTCCGCATATTCAAGAAGAAGCGGCGATCATGGTGGCGGATAAAATTGAAGAACTAGTCAAGCCCAAGGGTTTAGCCTTTGTAATCAAAGCCCAGCATATGTGTATGAGTTGGCGCGGCGTGAAAGAGTCAGAGACCAAAATGACCAATTCGATCATGCGTGGTAGCTTTAGACACGATCCTCATCTAAAAAAAGAGTTTTTTGATCTAATTCGCGGACACGGTTTCCATGATTAATTCCATTTTTGCCACAGCTTGGCGACTACGCCTAAATTTAATTTACACATTTTTTAAGATTTGTTTGGTTACAGCGATCGCGCTTACAGCCAACTTATTCTTTAGCCCAATTTTTGGTTTAGTTGATACGCCAGCCGCCCATGCTACGCTCAAAGACGATCATTATGACGGCAATATTTTTGCCCTTTATGGCGGTAATGGTTCGATTGTGCCAGCGCGTGTGACTATTGATCAGTCTTGGAAACTCAATCGCCCTGTGATTTTGGTGTACTTCATTGATGATAGCGCCGACTGTAAGCTCTATACCCCAATTTTTAATGATGTTCAGGCATTCTATGGCAAGACTGTGAGCATCATTCCCGTCCCTGTAGATAGCCTTGATTTGGCCAAAGCTAGTCCTGCGCCTGAAGATCCAGAATCTTACTATCGTGGCTATGTGCCGCAAACCGTAATTTTAAGCACAAGTGGCGAGATTGCCTTTGATCAGGAGGGACAATCAACTTTTGCCCAAATCGATCAGGTATTAAAGCAGAAATTGGGTGTAAAACCTGCGGTCAGCCCCAGATTAAAGCAACGAGATCTAAACCTTAAGCAATTTAACGAAATTAACCCCTAGATCGGCTGCTAGAATCCCTCTAATCTCTTATTTTTCTAGGATTTTTCTTAGGTATTTATATGTCCCGAACCCAACGCAATGATAATTTTGTCGATCAAACCTTTACGGTAATTGCCGATACGATTCTGAAATTTTTTCCAGCTAGCAAGCAACAAAAAGAAGCATTTGCCTATTACCGTGATGGCATGTCTGCCCAAGGTGATGGTGAATATGCCGAAGCCCTTGCCAATTATGAAGAGGCGCTACGACTTGAGGAAAATGCCTATGATCGTAGCTACGTTCTTTATAATATGGGTTTGATTCATGCCAGTAATGGCGATCATGATTTATCCCTAGACTACTATTATCAAGCGGTAGATTTAAACCCACGTTTGCCCCAAGCATTGAATAATATTGCGGTGATTCTGCATTTCAAAGGTGAAAAGGCAGAAAATCCCGAAGAAGCTGAAGAGTTTTATACCCGCGCCGCCGATTACTGGGTGAGAGCCGTCCAGATTGCGCCTAATAACTACATCGAGGCTCAAAATTGGCTGAAAACCTCAGGTAGAGCAGAAATTAACGCTTTCTTTTAAGTTAAAAAAGCAGTATTGTTCATCTGAAAGGTGAATGGGGTTGGGGGCGTAGCCCCCGTATGGATTTTTGCTTTTTTAATTGATAAAATCATTTCAACCTCAGCCAACGCCAAAAAAGCCATGTCAGAAACCAATTCCAAAACCAAATCTGAAGTTGTAATTGATTGCGCTCAAGTCCAACATATTGCCAATCTTGCCCGCCTTCAGCTTACTAGTGCAGAAGAGAACTCCTTTGTGACTCAACTTGGAGGTATTTTCCAGTATTTCAATCAGCTAAATGAGCTAGATTCTGAGCTAGTCAATGTGGAACCCACCACTAGGGCAATTCCCACAATCAATGTCAGCCGAGCAGACTTAGCAACACCCTTTAGCGATCGCGAATTGTTATTAGACGGTGCGCCCGAACGAGACGAAGACTTTTTCCGAGTGCCACAAATAATGTCATAATTTAGACAAATTTCCTGAAATAATTCTTCATATTTCCTGAAAGCACTATTTTTCTAAAAGCACTATGGAACCACAAGATTCGCCCTCAATCACTGATTCAATTGCTCCAGACTTAATTGCCCTAGACGCGATCGCAGAGGTTCCCTTAGTCACAGCCAACATCCTCGAAAAGCTCAAGGTGCCTGAAAATCGCGAAGCCGAGCACTGCTTTGAATGTGGCGTATGTGGCTACATTTATGATCCTGCTGCGGGTGAGTCAAAGAGCCGTATTGTCGAAGGAACGCCTTTTGTGGACTTGCCAAAAGATTGGCGCTGCCCAGTATGTACTACCAAAAAATCTAAGTTTAGCGACATTGGCTTAGCCACTAAGCCCTCTGGCTTTGCTGAGAATTTAGGCTATGGCTTAGGCGTGAACACTCTTACTCCAGGTCAAAAAAATCTGTTAATCTTTGGCGGTTTGGCATTAGGTTTTATTTTCTTTATTAGCTTCTATGCGATTGATTAGGCAATCATTAGCATTATAAAAGTCTGTCTCAGTTATTTATTAAAATCTAGGGAGTAGTTTGTGTTCGCAGGTAAAATCTTGATGCCGATCTTGAAATCGAATCTCAGAGTAGCTAATGGCAGAAGGCTAGTTTTATTTTTGGTAATGCTGACGGTAGCGATCGCTAGTCTGGTGATCAATCCCGCCCCAAGTTGGGCAAATCACGCATATCAGTGGGAAAAAGTGCAGCTACCGACTCAGTCAAATTTATTGGATTTGGATTTTAGCGACCCGCAACACGGCTGGCTAGTAGGAACAGATAGCGCCCTGCTAGAAACCAGTAATGGTGGCGAAACCTGGGAGCCTCGAAACCTAGAATTAGGTGAAGGTGTATATCGATTTGTGGGCGTAAGCTTTAGAGGTGAGGAAGGCTGGGTAGTAGGGAAACCTGCACTGCTCCTGCATACCGAAGATGGCGGCAAAAAGTGGGATCGGATTGGCTTGAGTAGCAAGCTACCTGGCGATCCATTTTTGATTCAGGCTTTGGGTGAACATTCAGCGGAAATGGCAACAGATATTGGTGCAATCTATCGTACCGACGATGATGGGCGCAACTGGAAAGCCTTAGTCCAAGAAGCAGTGGGAAATACCCGCAATCTCTATCGTTCTCCTGATGGTCGTTACATTGCTGTATCTGCCAAGGGTAACTTTTACTCCACTTGGTCGCCTGGTGATGCTGCTTGGAAACAACACAATCGCAATAGTTCGCGCCGAGTCCAAAACATGGGCTATACCCCAGATGGACGGGTGTGGATGCTCAATCGGGGTGGACAGTTACAATTTACTAAGCCTGACAGTCTGGATGAGTGGGAAAAGACTCAATCGCCTAGGGCAGCGTCAGGGATTGGCTTACTAGATTTAATTTTTCAAGATGAGCAAAACGTCTGGATTACGGGTGGTAGCTCTCGCTTACTCCATAGCGAAGATGGCGGACTAACCTGGGAACGAGATCAGTCTCTCAAAGATGTCGGCGCAAACTTCTATCAAATCTATTTTCAGAATCCGCAAAAGGGATTTATCTTGGGACAAACTGGCACTTTATTAAAGTATGTACCTGAAGGTTAATTAGCCTAAGCATTATCTTTGGCGATCGCCTTGACCTTTTGTAGATCTATCAACTCTCCTTTATTTTTGAGAATAATCTTCCTTTTCAGACAATCATTAAACTGGCACAATTATCAGCAATTTTATTTAGAGTTCAGTAGATGCTAATGGTTGAGAAGTTATCTTACCTTGACCAAAAGAGTCGTTATAAATTATGTTTGAGCAAATTAAATCGCAAATTAAACCCAAGCTTGTCCTGATTCATGGCAACTCAGCTGGAATCAAATTTCCCATGCGCGATCGCCAAATCAAGTATGGTAGTTTTACAGTTTTTAAGGAGTTAATTGATTCAGGTGAAGCGATTCTCTTTGGCTGGCACTATATCAATGAGGAATTTGATTTATTTAAGACTTTGAATCCATTTGAGTTTCGACGACAATATTTTACTGAGAAAGAATATTGCGGTAGCGAAGCCGCCTGGCTCAAACTAGATCGGTTCCTTGAGCTGCAACAACCTGAAAAAATAGTCTGTCACTCAATGGGTTGCTATCTTCTTTTAAACACAATCAACGTTTATGGGTTACCTAAGACAGTGAAATCTGTTTACTTGGCACAGGGTGACTTCGACCGAGAATTCAAGCTTACTAATGCTGATATTGTGCAGCGAATCAAGTCGGGTGAGCTAAAAATCTATAACTATCATTGCGATTGGGATCAGATGTTAGCGCTATCGATTGCAGCAAATGGCGTAATTCCTGGCGGTTTAACGGGCGCCAACGAAAAATATTTTACTAATATACTATTCCGGTCACCCAGAAAACTCAACGTGCATCAGGCAATTTTAGATAGCGATCACTTCTTGTCTGAAGTATTAGAATCCTGAAGAGCGAGGTTAAATTTGACTTTGAATACTAGAAAATGTTAGACATAAAAGTTAAATGTCCAGGAAATTCTAGTAATAAAACATAGAAAACCTGGACATTAATACCGAACGTTAATAAAATAGTTCAGAAATTAATCTGACATTAAACAGACAAGAACAGAATCGAATCAAGAGTATAAAATCTATAAAAAGTAAGAAAAACTAAATTCACTAACTAGATTTATAGAGAAGAAACAGAAGACCCGATTTGGTCTCCCACACATTTAATTTCGCAAATATTGTTGCTGTTACTATTGTTACTATCAGGCAGACTACTATCTTGCATGGGCATCACCTCCAGTTCCCTAAGCGGTTTTGTGAATGGATTTCTCACAAATCCTGTTCTTCAATAACATAACATAAACTATTTAGCTTGAACAACTCTTACTCAAAAATAAATACTTAGTAAACCTCTGGCTCTAAGTGATCGCAGAATCTACACTGCATTTGATATGCTCAAGTCATACTTCCTAAATTATTTAGTATGGCTACATTAAAATCCCTAAAAATTCCAGCAATCATTGTTGGCATAGTTGCGATCATTATGGTCATTACTAATCCTGACAAAGAAACCTACCTCGACCGAACTAGCCTCACTTTGGCAAGCGAAGTTAAAGAAAATCTTTGTGGAAGTTCCCAAGGGGGACTAGAAACCTTGCTCAACAATTTATGTAAAAGTAGTATTGACCAACAGCGCGGCGCGATTCGGGTTTACCTGAACAATTTTAGTCGTCGCCAAAATTTCTTGCTGTTCAGCATCTACACTACAGACGTTGCCCAGCGCACCTATACCTCGATTGGTGCTTTTGGCAATCTTGCCACTTTTTATCAAAATAAATAGATTTACAAACAATCTATTAATATTTCATAAATAGCTGTGGCTAAATAAAGTTAAAAGATCAAAGTAAAAATCCTCTAAATCTCTATACTTGGCGGTGCCCTGTACCCCCAATCATTCTTGTAGAAATTACCCTCACTATTTATGCCCGAAGTCCTTGAGACCGAATCCAGTCCCCAGTGGTATATCTGCAAGCAAGCATCAGGTAACTGCTCAATTACCAGCAATACATCCGATACTTCTAATCTAGGGCTTGCCCAAAGTGTAGAAACCTGGGGACCATTCTCTAGTCAAAATGAAGCGATCGCCAAACGTGTAGGTTTAATTCGAGCAGGCAAGTGTGTTCCTAGCTAAGATATTAGCGATCCCCAAATTAATTACCTAAAAAGCTGGGCAATTGTGCGGAAAGATGATAAAAGTACTTCTGACGAAGTAAAAATTTGCTAGACGCATGACTTTGAGCAGTACCCGCCCCAAAAGAAATCCTGTATCATCCATTGGTTCTAGGCGTAGTCTTCGAGAAGGTTCAAGATCAGGCTCTAGCCAGAATCATGAATCCTGTAATTTAACCACTGTTCCAAATCTTAATCAGTTTTCTTCTACTGACCAGGACGGCATCAAAAGTTATGGTCAAAAACAGGATCAGAACCTTGATTTGCCTAAGCAATTACCAGTTAGTATCCAGAAATTACTCGTGACCAAACAAGTGGCGCGCTTAATTGCCCTATCCCTGGTGGCTGGAGTATTCTATATCTACAGTTCGATTGTAGTGACCAATAACCAATGGAATGCTGAGCGCCAGAAATTAGAGAAACTGCAACGGCAATATAGCGAAATGGTCGCCGCAGGTGAAAGTCTAAATTACAGTCTGATGAACGGCATCCAAAATAGTTCGCAAAATAAAAACGGTGCCTATTTCCGCGAAAAGCCAAGTCAGGTGCTTTTTTTGCCACCAATTAATACTGACATAAGCCCAATTAAAAACCCTTCTAAAAGCCTTAGCGATGAGACTTCTCGTGATCAGCCTTTGAATGAAGCGAAAGTGAATGAATCAAAAGCAACTGATACTTTAACTAATGCCCAAGTTCTTCAATCTCCAGCTAACTCTTCTAGCATTAAGCCTAGCAATCCTGATTTCAGTGCTAGAAACTCATTTTCCAATGAATCTCTAGCTTACTGAGCTTTTTGAAACCAAACAATCTTTAGGCTTCTAGATTAATCTTCATGATCCTCAAAAGGATCGCTTAGTTTCTGGTTAGGCGTGCCAAAGGCAGTGTAAATTGATAGGACAGTTAGACAGACTAAGAAGGCGGCAATTGTCAATCCTATTGAGGTAGCGCTACTTTCCATGAATTTGTTGGGCGATGTTATAAAATACAATTACAATTATATGGTTGTATAAATAAATTTTAGATTAAATTAATAAAGCTATGTCACAACGCACTTGGCTAGGTGATATTCTACGCCCTCTAAATTCTGAATATGGTAAGGTTGCTCGCGGCTGGGGAACAACTCCCTTCATGGCATTAGCTATGGCATTATTTCTAGTCTTTTTGCTAATTATTTTGCAACTTTATAATTCTTCCTTGATTCTTGAAGGCGTGAATCTAAACTGGGGCAGTTAAAATAGCAAGTTTTTACTTTTAATTTGCTAATCTTTCAAGTTATATCGTTAGAATATTTTTTATAAAAAACTGACTAGATGGCAGGTGCTTCAACAACTTGTTTTGATTTGCTTCGCTTGTCATCAGACTTTTCCAGAATTTTTATAGGGTCTTCTCCAATAACTATTAGTAACTATTTGATCAGACCAATCGATGATCAATCTTTGAAAATTGAGCATTTTAGGCAAAATATTTAAAATTAACTTATGAACTTTTTTGGCATCGGCTTACCAGAAATGATTTTGATTATGGTAGTAGCGCTACTGATATTTGGTCCAAAAAAATTACCAGAGATTGGCAGGAGTGTTGGCAAGGCAATTAAAGGCTTTCAAGATGCCTCTAATGACTTTCAGTCTGAATTCAAGCGGGAAGCAGAACTGCTAGAGCAGGTTAAGTCTCTCCCAAATAAGATCATGAATCCTTCGGCTGCAAATCTTTTTAGCCAACCTATTGATGACCCAGAAACTAATCTTCCAGAGACCAATATCCAAGAGACTAATATCCAAGAGACTAGGAGCCATGATTCAGAATCCGATCTAATCGAGTCCACAAATGCTTTAAGTGACAATTCTGAAAATACAGAAAATATAATTGGCATAAATTCAGAGATTAAAGCAGAGGCGGTTGAGCATATTGATGAGCAGCCAGAAAACAAGAACTCAACAAACGAAAACGTTGCCGCGATCGCTAGTCAAGTCTCAACTTAAGCATGAACCGCTCGCTAGTCTCTCAATCTGCCTCTAAATCTGAGAGCGATTCAAAAAATTGTCTAACTACGCCAATCTCAGTGATTGTTGGATTAGGCAATCCTGGCTCAAAGTACGATCAAACAAGACATAACATCGGCTTTATGGTCTTGGATCATCTAGCCAAAGCTTGGCAAGTATCCCTGGGACAGCAAAAAAAATTTAAGGGTTTTTGGGGTGAAAGAATTTTAGCTAGTGGCGATCGCTTACATTTACTAAAGCCTAATACTTTTATGAATTTGTCTGGGGAGTCCGCGATCGCTTTAGTCAAATGGTATAAACTCAAGCCTGAATCTGTTTTGGTGATCTATGACGATATGGATCTGCCCCTGGGTAAAATTCGGATTAAACCTTCAGGGTCGGCGGGAGGACACAATGGCATGAAGTCGCTGATCGCTCATTTAGGTACTCAAGATTTTCCAAGATTACGTTTAGGAATCGGTGCGCCCAAATCTAAGAACCCTAATTCTGAGCCAGAGATAAATATTAGCCAAATTAAAGATCCAAACCAAGTAGTTAGCCATGTATTAGGTAGTTTTGATGCTGTTGAAATCAAGGCTTTACCTGAATTGATGCTATTGACCCAACACGCAATTAGCTCGATTTTAGATCAAGGTATGGGTAAAGCAATGAGCCTTTATAACAATCGTTCAGTTGAACTTAACCAAGCAACAACTAACTAAGCTTGACAATTAATTTAGAAAACGCACTCAACCCAAAATATATTCAACAATGGATTAGTGACGAAGTAAAGTTAAAGCGATAAAGCACAAAGTAACCTAAAACTTATTGCATAGCTCTTCCAATTATTCTCACTTTATTTAAACTCACAGGCATGAACTTACAAATTGTCACGAAACGATAGGATACAAGCGGGGCATTGAGCGCATTTTCCATCGGGGTTTCACACCTGTACTTCAAATACCCAAATCTAAAAACCGCTTTATTTACTTAATGAGATACAAATTAGATATACAAATTAGATATAGAAAGAGACCATAAATTGAGGTAGAGCTAGATTGAGGAGTAAAAAAAATTGAAAGCAATGATCTTGGCTGCTGGCAAGGGTACTCGGATTCGCCCTATTACCTATGTCATGCCCAAACCGATGATTCCGATCATGCAGAAGCCTGTGATGGAGTTTTTGGTCGAACTACTGCGTCAGCACGACTTTGATCAGATTATGGTGAATGTTAGCCATCTTTCTGAAGAGATTGAGAATTATTTTCGGGATGGGCAGAAATTTGGTGTGCAAATGGCATATTCCTTTGAAGGCAGTATTATCAACGGCGACTTGGTGGGCAAAGCGCTTGGCTCGGCTGGCGGCTTGAAAAAAATTCAAGACTTTTCACCTTTTTTTGATGAAACCTTTGTGGTGCTCTGCGGTGACGCACTGATAGATCTAGATCTGACTGAGGTAGTAAAGTGGCATCGCCAAAAAAAATCGATTGCCACTGTAGTGGTCAAGACCGTAGCTCCTGAAGCTGTATCTAGTTATGGGGTAGTGGTGACTAATGAAGATGATCGGATTATCGACTTCCAAGAAAAGCCAGATATAGCGATCGCTCGCAGCAATAACATCAATACGGGAATTTATATCTTTGAGCCAGAGATCTTAGACTACATTCCATCAGGAGTTGAATATGACATCGGTAGTCAACTGTTCCCTAAGTTAGTAGAGATGAATGCGCCCTTTTATGCCAAGGTGATGGACTTTGAGTGGCTGGATATTGGTAAAGTTCCTGATTATTGGCAGGCGATTCAGGATGTGTTGCAGGGTAAAGTGCGAAATGTGAATATTCCAGGACACGAGGTGCGCCCGCAGATTTACACAGGGCTAAATGTCTCGGCAAATTGGGATCGAATCAATGTGCAAGGTCCTGTTTATGTAGGTGGTATGACCCATATTGAGGATGGCGCGACGATTATTGGCCCCACTATGATTGGTCCAAATTGTCATGTGTGTAGTAACGCTACCCTAGAGCGCAGTGTGATTTTTTCCTATTCACGTCTATCCGATGTGCGCTTAGTAGATAAGTTGGTATTTGGCCGTTACTGTGTTGATAAAACTGGCGAAACCATTGACCTTCAAGCGGCAGCGCTAGACTGGTTGATTACCGATGCTAGACAAGCAAATCACACCTATCTTTCTCCTTCGGGCGTGGTGAGAGTTTTATGATAATTTGGCAAGAATTTGAGTGGCAAGAATTTGAGTCTCATTTTGTAATTTTGGGCTTATTGCTAGTCTTTGCTCTAGTCCATAGTGGATTAGCAGCCCTGAGGCTAAGAGGGGAAAAATATTTGGGTGCTAGGGGTTATCGAGTTTTGTTTGCCCTAGCAAGTTTGCCTTTGGCGGCGATTTTGCTGATCTATTTTTTTAACCACCGTTACGATGGTATACAGCTTTGGCAGGTGCAGGGTGTACCTGGGGTTGAGCCTTTAGTATGGATCCTCTCGGCAATATCTTTCTTGTTTCTCTATCCCGCTACCTTTAATCTATTAGAAGTGGCAGCGATCGCTAAACCCCAAGTTCATCTCTATGAAAGTGGGATCATCCGAATCACGCGCCATCCGCAAATGGTTGGACAGGTGATCTGGTGCCTGGCACATACGCTTTGGATTGGTAGCAGTTTTTGCTTGGTTGCTTCCTTGGGCTTAGTTGCCCATCATCTCTTTGGTGTTTGGCATGGAGATAGGCGGTGGCAGCAGCGAAATGGCGAAGCTTTTTTAGCCCTAAAATCTCGGACTTCAATCATTCCATTTGTGGCGATCGCTCAAGGGAAACAACCTTTCTATTGGTCTGAGTATTTGCGCCCTGCCTATCTCGGCGTGATTGCTACAGTTCTAATTTTCCGTTGGCTGCATCCAATTGCAGTTAATACATTTGCCCAGCTACCTTGGTAGGCAGAGCTTTGACACTGGTATGATGATGCTGGCATTGAAAATCTAAATAGTTCAAATTTACTAACGTATAAGTTTACTAGCGCACTGGGGGTAAAAACTGTGGCAGATGAAGGTTTCAACGTTCTGATCGTCGATGACAATGAAATGAATCGTGACACCTTGACACGAAGACTGCGACAACAGGGCTTTGCTAGTGCGATGGCAACCAATGGACGCGAGGCGCTGGAGAAAGTGCGTGAGCAGCCCTACGATCTAATTTTGCTGGATATTATGATGCCAGAAATTGATGGGTTTGAAGTATTGCAGACAATCAAGGCAGATGCTGAATTATCTAATATTCCTATAATTATGATCTCGGCAATGGAAGAGATTGAAAGTGTGATGAAATGTATGGAAATGGGGGCGGAGGATTATCTGACCAAACCGTTTGACCCTGTACTTTTACAGGCAGCGATCGCTAGATGCTTAAAAAAATCGCCTAGCTCCATTTCTACTCCCTCTCCCCTGCCGATTCCACGCCAGCCTTTACCTACGGTTAGCGGCACTAAAACCAATCTGCAAGTTCCTACAGGAGCAGAAATTAAAAATCGAGTTGATGGTTCCGTGGCAAATAATATGGTAGCCAATACCGAGGCTTTGCCAATTGAAGAAGTAGTTTCTAGAATTCTTGGCGCTGGTAGAATAAGTCGAAAGGGATACCGCCATCTAAGTAACTCGCTTTATAACTCTCTGTTTAACCGCCGTCTCTTAACTGAAACAGAGCTTCAAGGATTACAGTCACTATTTCAGCAAATTTTTGCGAACCAGATCAAAATCATTGATTAGATTGCCTTAAAATTGGCAAACAAATTGGCAAATAAATTGGCAAACCCTGGTAGGGTAAATCATAATCTGTTCAAATTTTGGCGGTTCCATTTTACCGCTTGATACAAGCATTCAATAAGAACAATTAATAAGAAAATTTTCATGAAAGTTTTGGTAGTTGGCGGTGACGGATATTGTGGATGGGCAACAGCCTTGCATTTGGCGAATCGGGGCTATGAAGTTGCGATTGTCGATAATTTAATCAGACGAAATTGGGATCAGTTGTTAGGAGTTGATACGCTCACGCCGATCGCGCCAATTCAAAAACGCCTAGACAAGTGGTTTGCCTTAACTGGGAAAAAAATCGAACTTTACCTGGGTGATATCACTGATTATTCTTTTCTAGAAAAAACCTTTCGCGCCTTTGAACCCCAGTCAGTAGTGCATTTTGGCGAACAACGATCCGCTCCCTATTCGATGATTGACCGTGAGCATGCGGTACTTACCCAAGTTAATAATGTGGTAGGGACGCTGAATATTCTCTACGCAATTAAAGATCTTTGTCCTGACTGCCATTTGGTCAAGCTGGGCACGATGGGAGAATATGGCACACCCAACATTGATATTGAGGAAGGCTACATCACGATTGAACACAATGGGCGCAAAGATACTCTTCCCTATCCTAAGCAGCCGGGTAGTTTCTATCATGTCAGCAAATGTCAAGATTCTTTAAATATTCACTTTGCCTGTCGGGTTTGGGGCTTACGAGCCACTGATTTGAATCAAGGCGTAGTCTATGGCGTATTGACCGAAGAGACAGGCATGGATGAAATGCTGATCAATCGCTTGGACTATGATGGCGTATTTGGCACAGCGCTCAATCGTTTCTGTATTCAAGCAGCGATCGCTCATCCACTTACGGTTTATGGCAAAGGTGGACAAACTAGAGGATTCTTAGATATTCGCGATACGGTACGCTGTGTAGAATTAGCGATCGCTAACCCAGCCGAGGCAGGTAAATTTAGGGTATTTAATCAGTTTACTGAGTTATTCTCGGTAAGCGAACTGGCTAATCTAGTGCAAAAAGCCGCTCAAACTTTGGAGATGAAAGTGGAAATCGCTAATTATCCCAATCCTAGAGTGGAATTAGAAGAGCACTATTTCAATGCCAAAAACACCAAGCTTTTAGACTTAGGCTTAGAACCTCATCTCCTCTCTAATGCACTTTTAGATTCCCTGCTCAACTTTGCAATTAAATATAGCGATCGCATTGACCGAGATCAGATTATGCCAAAAGTGAAGTGGAAGTAGGTTAGCGAAGTAATTACCAAAATCAGAGCATCATACTACTGTTTAGTGATAGTATCGTTTGACAGTGGTATGATTTGTGATTGTAAGTTTTAAGTGTAAAGGTACAAAGTTAATCTTTGATGGCTTTATCTGCCGTGACTATCCAACTGATATTCAAAAGATTGCCCTACGCAAGCTTCGTATAATTGATGCAGCAATATCTATTGAAGATTTACGAATTCCACCAGGGAACCGATTAGAACGATTAGTTGGCGATCGCAAAGGGCAATACAGTATCCATATCAACGCTCAGTGGCGAATCTGCTTCTTTTGGATAGATGAGAGTAATGCTGAACAAGTTGAAATTGTGGACTATCACTGAGACCAAAAAAATAATACATAGAGATATGATAATAATTTTTTATCAAATCCATTACCAAAAGGGTCGCAGAGCGTAGCCCCGCATTGGGGTTTAGTATTTTTTACAGTAGCCCGTTTGATCTCAATTTGCGGGAAGAAAATTCTAATTTTGATTTTCTAAGTTTAATTTAAATAGTAGGAATATAAAGAGGATAATTATGAGTAGCCGTCTGCCTAATATTCATCCAGGTGAGGTTCTAAATCTAGAATTTTTGGCACCCTTAGAAATTACTCCCTATCGGTTGAGTAAAGATATTGGCGTGTCTCAAACGAGAATTAGCGAAATCTTATCCGAAAAAAGAAGTATAACTGCTGATACTGCTTTACGCCTATCACGTTATTTTGGTAACAGTGCTCAATTTTGGCTAAATCTGCAAGCACAGTATGACTTACGAGAGACTCAGGAAAAGAATGCAGAGATTTATAGTTTTATCCCTTTAGCAGAGAAATCCTAACAACTATATAGAGCAAATAGATCGCGGCAGAATTGTTTAAGATTTGTGGCGAATTCCGTAGGTGGAAGTAAAACTCCCGTAATTTCCCAACCTGCTACCGTTGAGAGAGTCCATTGTTTTCCTTGGTAGCCGAATCCTGCTGTTTCAATGCCAATCATCACGCGATCGCTAAACCGAATCTGAACTAAAACGCATCGGCTAGGAATACTACGATTTACGCCAGGAAAGTTGAAACTCAGATCAATAGAATCTGGATCTACCAGTTGAAGCGTATCCCGATCGCTTGCCCAGGGACGCAAATCTGCTTTCGCATCTGGGAAATATCGCTTAAATAGCGTAATCGTAGAGGCAATTTTGGAGGCAACTTCGATACTATGGGCTTTTTCGGCGGCGTTCATAGGCTAATACTAAAAAGAGCACCAAAAGGTACTCTAAAATTTTTTAAGAGAATTTTTTAAGAATAATCTCAAAATTAAGATTTAAAAAGTTAGAACTGCTACCAGCCAATAAAAAATAAATGATTGCGTTTAACTAACTTTATGCTTCAAATATAGTAGGTTTTGCCAAATTAATAGGTCAAAGCCATACTGCGAGTGGTTTCTGCGCCTAGGTAAACCCGAATGCTTAAGAAATCAGTAGGGCAAGCAGTTTCGCAACGCTTACAACCAATACAATCCTCAATACGGGGAGAAGAAGCGATTTGAGCCGCTTTACAACCATCCCAAGGAACCATTTCTAATACATCGGTAGGGCAAGCACGCACACATTGAGTGCAACCAATACAGGTATCATATATTTTGACTGCGTGGGACATTTAGGAATTCTCCATTCAGTTAATAAGTACCCGTTAAATTTAGGTACAGGTGATCAAGATCAAGCTTAACGTAAGAGAAGGGCGCAAATGCCTAGTTGTTTGCATAACTTAAAACAATTTAACTTTGTGGGATTGATCGGGAGCTGCTTCTATATCTGCCGAGGGCGGTAAGGGGGAAATATTGTTGATAAAAGTGATACTTGAGATAAAAATGGCTGGGGAAACCTGTACCCGTAAATTCGGCTTCATCCCAACTACCGTCTGGCTTTTGGCTGTTAATTAAATAATTTAGACCTGAATTTAAGGCTTGCTCCATACTTGCCTTTCTAGCGGGAGTTTTTTCTAAGGGCTTCTCTAGAGCGCTACTGGCTGCCATGATCCCAATTAAAGCCCAGGCAGTCTGCGAGGCGGTGCTGACTCCTTTCCCTTTGAGGCTGGGATCATCATAGCTGCGGCAGGTTTCACCCCATCCACCATCAGGATTTTGACAACCGATCAGCCATTGCATTCCTTTTTCTAATTGAGGTCTAGTACGGCGCGGCGCAATCTGAGCAAGAGCAACTAATACGCCACTGGTGCCATAGATGTAATTCACGCCCCAACGTCCAAACCAACAGCCTTCTTCTTCTTGCTCGTAGCGCAAAAATGAAAGAGCAGAATCCAGCAGTTTGATCTCTAAGTTTAGATCGCAACTGGCTACCATCTCTAATACACGGGCGGTAACATCGGCAGTAGCAGGGTCGATCATGGCTTTTAGATCAGCGTAGGGCAGAGCATTCAGCCAGTCTTGATCGTTATTTTTATCAAATGCGCCCCAGCCGCCGTTATCACACTGCATGGAGATAATCCAGTCTAGGGCGCGCGCGATCGCTGCTTGTTTAAGTTTTTGATCGGGCAGTTTCACCAGATCTAATGCCATCACCACCACCGCCGAATCATCTACATCGGGATAGTAACGATTCACAAATTCAAATGCCCAACCGCCAGGCTTACCTTCGGGGTTTTTTACAGACCAGTCGCCGTAATCTAAAATTTGCTCTTTTATTAGCCATTCTCCCGCTTTTACCAGTTGGGCATGATCGGCAGCTAAGCCAGAATCTACTAGCGATCGCACGACCAAAGCTGTATCCCAAACAGGCGAAACACAGGGTTGAATATGGTAGGAATCTTCTGTTTCTATCGCAAATCGCTCCAAAGCCTGCATTCCCCTTTCAATTACAGGATCAGCAACACTGTAGTTAAGCGATCGCAATCCAAACAGAGAGTTCAACATCGCAGGAATAATTCCACCCCAATCACCTGTGGGTTCCTGACGCTGTAGCACCCATTGTTCGGCTGCTTTTAGCCCTTCAGTCCGAAAGGGAGTCAAGCCAAATTCTTCACCCAGTTTGAAAAGCTGATCCAAGCCAATAAAAATATCACTCCATTGGAAAGTAAAAGGAAGTTCAAATTTGGCATTCTGATAACCTTCAGTGTAGAGTTCATGCAAATTGAATTCAGGAGTTAGTTTAAATATGGGTTTGCGATCAAATACCAATAGTAATGGAACTGTACTTCCTCTCGCCCAACTAGACATTTCGTAGATCGTGAAAGGAGCATTATTTGGTAAAAGCATAATCCAAGGTGGAATTGAAGGAATTCCTTTCCATTCATAACAACCAATCATGGCTAAGTGGAACTTGGTAAATATTCTGGTTTTGCTGACTCCTCCGCGATCTAAGATAAATTGTTTTGCTTTTAACATAGCTGGATCGTCGGCTGGAACTCCCAAAAGTCGCATTCCCATATAGGCTTCTACTGAAACACTCAACTCCCCACCATCGCCGTAATATAATTCCCAACCACCATGCTGACGTTGTTGCGATCGCAGATATTTTTCAACTTTATACAGGGGACGAGTTTTGTCTGTGCGCCAGATTTTGTGTAATAGAACTGACTCGGCGGTAATTGAGACATTTGACTCTAGCTCTGCCCACCAGTAACCACTCGGATCTTGCAGCGAAAGCAAATATTGCTGACTTGAAGCGATCGCCTGATCTAAGCTAGGGTTTGCAGTCATAGTTTTAAAAGTTTTGCCAAGGAAATTATGCCATCTAATTATAGCCAACCATTAAATCAGCCAAAAAACATACTAATTCTAGGCGGCACAATCGAATCACGCAAATTAGCTGAAAAATTAGTTGATGATCCAAATTTCAGAGTAATTACTTCCCTCGCAGGTAGAACCAATTTGATTCTCAAAATTCCTGGTGAATTGCGAATCGGCGGCTTTGGCGGTATCCAAGGCTTAATTGAATATCTCCAAAGAGCACAAATAGACTTTTTGATTGATGCCACACATCCTTTTGCTACTCAGATTTCTCACAACGCGGCGATCGCTGCCCAAAGCTTAGGAATTCCCCATCTAGTTTTAGTTCGCAAACCTTGGCAAAGAGAAAGAGAAGACAATTGGCTTGAAGTAGAGAAAATGGAGGAGGCAGCAAAAATTGCTTTTAATTATGGCAAAGTTTTATTGACAATTGGTAGACAACAACTAGAGTATTTTGCTGAGAATCCTAAATCCCCAAACAAGATCACCTGGTTTCTGATTCGTTCCATTGAAGCACCAAATATTCAAATTCTAAACAGCCAGATCTTGCTAGAACGCCCGCCCTTCAGCTTAGAAAGCGAGAAAGAATTGTTAATTAAACATCAGATAGAAGCGATTGTCAGCAAAAATAGCGGTGGAACTGAAACCTATCACAAAATTCTAGCAGCAAGAGAATTGAGAATCCCGATAATTATGGTTCAGCGTC
>JBBRVV010000007.1:0-19669 GCA_038246525.1 Pseudanabaenales cyanobacterium | reverse complement strand
GGGCTCCGCCCCCACCGAGGGGTTTCACCCCTTAACCCCATTTCACCAAGGTCTATTTTGATAGTGGGAAAGGAGTATGACAATTTCATAGAAACCTTTCTGAAAATATTCTCCTAGCTCCTTAAACACTGACCTCAGAAATGCCCCAGATTTTAGTAATTGAAGATGATTCTGACCTGCAACAACTGGTTGAAGAAATTCTAGCGGTTGCGGGTTTTGAGGTGATCACCGCTAATAACGGTTTAACAGGTGTGGAACTAGCGACCAAACATAAACCTGACTTAATCATTTCCGACATCAAAATGCCTGGGTTGAATGGTTATGAAGCACTTGAACGTATTCGTCAAGACCAGGAACTAGCTGATATCCCATTCATTTTTCTGACAAGCTTGGCTGATCTTAAGAGTCAAAGATTGGGCATGAATCAAGGTGCTGATGATTTCTTACCTAAACCTTTTACTCAAGCGGAGCTATTGGGGGCTATAGATGCAAGATTACAAAAGCGGATATTAATCGAACGGCGAAGCCAAGCAAAGACTGAGGCAAAATTAAATGCTCTCCGCCAGAATATTGCCCTTTCATTGCCCCATGAGATGCGTACTCCCCTAGTGGGGATTATGGGGTTAGCGGATCTTTTAGCCGAATATTATTTGACTATTCAACCAGAAGAAGTGCTGGAGTATGCCCAAGATATTCGCGCCAGTGCCGATCGCTTGCATTCCTTAATTCAAAACTATCTCACCTATGCTGACTTTGAGTTAAACAAAGAAGTAATCAAGGCTGAAGTTCAGTCTGGAGAAATCAGTATATTTCAGCAAGCTATGGTGAATGATATTGTCCAGCATCTAGCCAAAAAATATGGGCGCATAGCGGATCTGAGCTTTGGCGAAATGGTAGTGGCAAATCTGGCAATTAAAGAAGTAAGACTGTTTAAGATTTTAACCGAGTTAATCGATAACGCCTTCAAGTTCTCCCCCAAAGGTAGTCCTGTAATTATCAGTAGTTTTCTGGAATCTCAACAAATAATGATTCAGATCAGTGATTCTGGCAGAGGATTTTCTGTCGATGAAATTAACAATGTAGGCGCATATACCCAGTTCAACCGTAAGCTTTATGAGCAACAGGGCGGCGGTTTAGGACTGGCATTGGCAAAACATTTAATTGAATTGTTCAAAGGCAGTATGAAGATTAATAGCGAGTTAAATAACTATACTCAAGTTAGGGTGCGCTTGCCTCTTGCTGATTGTACAAGCCTTGACCCTGAATAAGTTGGCTTGGATAAATGTGATTACTAGGTCAACTTTAAGCTTTATGAAGAGCTAAACAAAGTTTTTGGTATTTACTGACTCTAAACTGACGTTAAAATATGCTATTAGATCACTCTACCTTCTCTAGTCGCAAAAAATTCTTTAGGAGCCTTTGCTGTGTCAAGCATTCCCAGTCCATTAACCAACTTATCTGCTGCTGACTCCTCACTTGATCCACTGCCCCATTCAAACCCAGGCTCCTTTGGTGAATTAAAAACTAGCGATTTACATATTTTAGAAACTTCTCCTCTACTTGCTCCTTCTACGCTCAAAGCCAAGTTACCCCATACCAAGTCTACGGCGGCATTGGTGGCTACTTCGCGCGATCGCATTCGTCAAATCCTCAAAGGTCAGGATCGGCGCTTAATTACGATTGTTGGGCCTTGCTCAATTCATGATGTCCACGCTGCCTACGACTATGCCGAAAAATTGGTAGCTTTGCGCCATGAACTTGAAGATCGCCTAGAGATAGTTATGCGCGTATATTTTGAAAAACCTCGCACCACCGTAGGTTGGAAAGGATTGATTAACGATCCGCACTTAGACGGTAGTTTTGATATCAATCATGGCTTGTATTTAGGTCGGCAGATTTTGCTAGAGATTGCCCAACTGGGATTGCCTGCTGCCACTGAGCTGCTTGATCCAATTGTGCCCCAATATATCGGAGACTTAATTTCTTGGACGGCAATTGGCGCGCGTACTACCGAAAGTCAAACTCACCGTGAAATGGCATCTGGTTTATCCATGCCTGTAGGCTTTAAGAATGGCACGGACGGCAGTATTGAGGTGGCAGTGAATGCAATGCTTTCGGCGCAACAACCCCATAATTTCTTAGGGATTGACTACCAAGGACAGGTGAGCATCGTCAAGACTACGGGAAATCCAGATGGGCATTTGGTGCTGAGGGGCGGCAAACAAGGACCAAACTACCATGCTGATCAACTTGTAGCGATCGCCAAAAATCTGACTAAAAATCAACTTAATCCAAGGGTTGTGGTGGATTGCAGCCATGACAATAGCTTCAAAGATTATGCAAAGCAGCCCCAGGTTTTGGCAGAGATCATTACTCAAATTGAAGCAGGTACCGATCAGATCATGGGATTAATGATTGAGAGCCATTTGGTGGCGGGCAAACAAGCAATTAGTAGTAATTTGACCTATGGACAAAGCATTACTGATGGATGTGTGGATTTTGATACTACCGCAACAATGCTGCGATCGCTCTACCAAGCTTTAGGCCCTAAGTAGTAAAACCTAATCGGTTTTGAAGTATTTAGCAATCAAGCTGATCTTTCTTTGACACACCTACTTAAAAGAAACTTACTTAAAATAAAATGGCATGACTCAAAACCGAAGACTTTCCTGTATGTTGCCGCGCAAGCTATTTGTGCAATTCAATCAATGGAAAGCAAATCAACAGATCATGAGTGATAGTAGTGCTTTGATTGCGCTGATGGAAAATTTTTTTGCGGCAGAATCTGAGTATGTGACTAAAACTGAATTTAGCCAACTGTTGGGAAAGTTAACGCCCTGAGTGCAAAAATTGCTGAATTTGAGGCAAACGCTCAGGGCAAGGTTAGTCAGCCTGATCAAGCTATTCCAGAAACTAAAGAAGTTCTAAATCAAGAGCCAGAAATCTTAGCGGACTATCAGGAAAGTTCAAAAGAGGAACAGAGAGAAGAAGAACAGAGAGAAGAAGAAAGAGAATCTCAACCTATAGCGATCGCTTGGGAAGTATGGACATATTTGGAACGTCATCGGAAGGATACTTTGCGCCAAGTAGGAAGTTTCGATGCTCAATGGAAAGCCGACCGATTTGTCACCGAAGCAGAACGCAGCAAGCCTGATCGCAATTTACGCATCCATTATGAAGTGAAGCCAATTTTTACTGAAGAAGAGATCGAAGAAATGGAAGTAGAAAAACCAGAGGCAATTGATGTAGAGGTCTTCTCTTAAGATTTAAAGACTTCTGTTCAAAAATCGGCGTTGCAGATTTGAAGGATGATTAGGGTTGGAAGCGTAGCCCCCTCAATGGTTTTAATTAGCCCTAATATCTTTTTTTTTAATAAAATGTTTACTTATACCTAGTGACCAACTTGATCGCAATTTATCCTGGCAGTTTTGATCCGATTACCTTTGGGCATTTAGATGTAATTGCTCGCGCCTGCAACCTATTTGAGCGAGTAATTGTAGCAGTTTCAAAAAATCCCAATAAAATCCCTCTATTTTCAGTAGAGCAGCGGATGCAACAGATCGAGATCGCCGTGCAACATTTGCCCAATGTGGAAGTAGATTGCATTTCGGGTCTGACCGTTTCTTATACTAGAAAAAAAGGCGCAAATATTTTAATCAGGGGATTGCGAGCAGTTTCTGACTTTGAGCTAGAGCTACAAATGGCACATACCAACAAGACCCTAGCCGAGGAGATCGAGACAATTTTTCTTACCACTGCCAAGGAGTACAGTTTTTTGAGTAGTAGTGTAGTCAAAGAGATTGCCAGATTCGGTGGACCCGTAGAGCATTTAGTGCCGCCTGAAGTGGCGATCGCGCTCAAGTCCTATTTTCAATCTGCCGCAAATCAGTAATACTAGATCCAGGCATTTTATGACATTTAATAGTTGTTATAGAATGTTGAAAAGACTGTCTAGCAAAACTACACTTCGGGCTAGGAATAAAAATTAATGCTATCCGACCACCTATTGTCCCTTGAATCTAATCGTCAAGCTACGCCCGGAGGTATAATTGTCAATCGAGTTGATACATTTATGAACCTGCACCGCCAAATTGACCAGTTAGAAGAGATGATTCTGGAAAGTGCCCCGCGCTTTATGGGACGCACCTGGGTAGATGAAGAAAAGCTCTGCCAACAAATCGATCAAGTTCGCCTGGCCTTGCCCGACTCGATCGCTAAAGCCGAAGAACTACTACATAACCGTCAAGCAATTGTGACTGAAGCAGAGCGCCATGCGGAAGAAGTAGTAGAGAATGCTAAACGCAAAGCCCAAATGATTTTGGACGAGTCGATGTTGATGCGTCAGGCAGAACAAGAAGCCAACCTGTTACGTCGCCAAACTCAAGAAGAATGTAGTGAATTACGGCGGGAAGCGATCGAAGAGTCTAATCAATTGCGCCGACAAGCCCAGGGCGAACTGGCGATGAACCATCAACGGGTAAAAGCTGAAACTGATACCCTCAAAAGTGGTGCGGATGAGTATTGCGATCAAAACCTGGGAACCTTGGAAAGCCAGTTGATTGATATGCTAAAAATTGTGCAAAATGGACGGCGGGAACTCAGAAAGCCTGGAACCTAGGTTTAACGCCGTAAATATTGATCTACTCCTCTGGCGATCGCGGCAGCCATTCTTTCTTGATAGGCGGGATTGCTCAAGTTAGCTGCCTCAGTGGGATTTGTGACAAAGCCGGTCTCGATTAGGATTGCAGGCATAGAAACATTGCGAATCACAAAGAATCGAGCTGATTTCACACCACGATTATTTGCTCCCGTCAGACTAATGATCTGGTTATGCACTGAGGTTGCCAAGGCTTTGCTGCGTTCTAATCCAGGTGCATGATAGGTTTCTACCCCATTCACACTACTTAGCCGAGAATCTAAAGAATTGGCATGAACACTAACAAACACATCAGCGCGATTTTGCTCGGCTGCCCTCACCCTTGGCTCTAAATCGATTTCCACGTCGGTGGTACGGGCATGGACTACGGCGTAACCTGCCTGCTGCAAGATTTTGCCTAGTTGTAGACTAATCCCCAACACCACATCTTTTTCAAAGATGCCATTGCCGATCGCGCCTACATCTCTACCACCGTGCCCTGCATCAATAAATATTACGCCTCTACCGCGCTTGCTTGGGTCAATACTGGGAATTGAATCAGGAATTTGAGGCAATTGGGGCAGATTTCTAGGCGGTGGCACAATTACTAAGGGACGGCTAGGAGAAACTCCAGGTGAAATTCCAGGTCGGGTGGGCGGATTAACTACTGCATTCGCACCAACTAATTGCAGCGCTACCTGATTGGCATCCACATTACCCAACTCTCGCATTTGCCAGCCTGGTGATACCTTGATTCCCACCGTAACCGAGCTTCCCACCTGAGTAAGTCTGATCCGCTCTAATGGACTATTTGCTGCCAGAACTGGTCTTTGCAATTGGGGAGAAATAGTGGCTGGAGAGATTACTAAGTTATAGGTGCCACTAGGGCGATCGCTACTGCCTTGGTATTTTAGTTCTCGATTAGCCTGAATTAGCAACTGTCCTGAGTTATTCAAGATCACGCGCTGAATTACGGTGATATCACCATTGGTATTTATCGGGTCGGGCAGGGTTTGCCTTGGTTGAATTGCCACAGGCTCGGAGCGAGGAGAAAGTAATAATCCGCCCGTTACTTGAGAAGTTTGCCAATCTTGCCGACTTTGAGGATCATTAGCATTTAGGTCTAAAACTACCCTAGCGACCGCGGGATTAGTCTGAAATTGAGCAATGCGGACTTGATTGATGCCAAATCGATTAAGTGGCACAGTTACTTTATGTAAATAGCTAGGCACAAGTGTTCCCTGCAAATCCACTACAATTCGCTCAGGATTAGAAATGCGATCCACGTTAGTAATTGGTCTACCATTTAGCATCAGCAACAAACCGTTGTTTGCTAGACGTATATTAATTAGCTGGGCAGAACTAGAAGTAGGACTAGGAAAAGATTGCCTTAGGGGCGGTATACTCAGATTTGGCTGCCCAAGTGCTGGTTGCCCTAAAGTTGGTTGGACAAAAGCAAATTTGCCATGACTTAAGCTCACTAGCCAAAAGGCAAGTAAAGAAAGGAGCAGTCGAGTGAGCCATTTAGGGATACGCCACATAGGTTTAGCTGGGGTCTAGCTGCAACTAGAGAGCGATCGCCCACGTAGTCTAACTAAGGATCTAGTCGTACAAACAACCCAGAGGCTATCGCAGAAATTTAATCTAACTAAATTGGCAAGCAGTTGATAGGGATGGAAGTAGCTTAGAAAGTAAATCAAACTAATAGATCAAAACTAAAGATACAAATTTAGACATAAGTTTAAACTTAAAGGATTTAAACTTGCAGAATTTAAAGTTAAGAAAGTAACTCAACCGTAGACATTGCGACTTTTTCTACCAAAGGCGTATATCCTAACCATTGGCTAGAAATATAGGCAAACTGTTCGGGATCGCCACTTACATAGAAATTCACTGGCACGGGGGCTTTGGCAGGATTTTTGCTAGATTGACGTAGCCCCAGCACTTCTAGTTCCTGCCCAGCCGCTTTCACTACACTAAGGGCAGGATCAACAAATCTGACATTAGGCATTAAATGGCGCAAAACCCCAGCTAAATGCGGATAATGAGTACAGCCAAATACTAGAGTGTCGATTTCGGCAGCAAGCAAAGGCTCAATATAGGCTTTGGCAACTTGGATAGTTTGCGGCTCATTAATTTTACCCGATTCAATCAGGTCTACAAACGCAGGGCAGGCAACTTGCCACACTTGCAGCGGCTTTTGGCTCTCTTGGCAACTCTCAGCGATCGCTTGCACATAGGCTCCACTATTGACCGTAGCTGCTGTAGCAATTACGCCGATTCTCTGTCCCACCTTTACAGCTGCCCTCGCACCTGGCAAAATCACGCCCAAAATTGGAAAGTCAAAGCGATCCCTTAAGGCTTCTAAGGCTAAAGCTGAACTGGTATTGCAAGCCATGATCACCATCTTGGTGTGTTGTGCCTGCATCCAAACCAAAATCTCTTCCACATATCTGATAATTTCAGTGGGCGATTTTGAGCCGTAGGGCAGTCGGGCTGTATCACCAAAATAGACGATTGATTCACGCGGTAGCTTCCGTTTTACTTCAGTTAATACAGTCAAGCCACCAACACCACTATCAAAAATTCCGATCGGGTTTTTGTCTGCCATTCAGCATCTCACTCTTCACACATAAATTAGTAAAGCATAACTCTTTGAAAGTGAACACAATTGACTGCCGAAGTTGGCAGCCGAAAGTGAAGGTATGGGTTGTAACTCTTGCCGCCTATACTATTACCAGTTTGAAAAGTCGAGAAAGTTGAAATTTTCTGCGGTCTTGTTTTCTCAAAAACCAGGATTTAACTAGTTGCTGATTAAAGTGCTAGTTAATCAGCTACGGCATAAGTTTCCTACTCTCGACCAAATATAGAACTGAAAAATAACTTTAGGAGTGTATCAATTTATGGATTTATCGCGTATTTTGCCCCAGCCCAAGCCTGGCTTGTTGAATGTACTGATTGAAATTCCAGCGGGCAGTCAGAATAAGTATGAATTTGATAAGGATTTGAATGCCTTTACCTTGGATCGGGTCTTATATTCGGCGGTGCATTACCCCTGTGACTATGGTTTTATTCCGAATACTTTGGGCGATGATCGCGATCCCCTAGATGCCTTGGTTTTGATCGATCAGCCCACTTTCCCTGGCTGTGTAATTACGGCTCGCCCCTTGGGGATGTTGATTATGATTGATGGTGGCGATCGCGATGAAAAAATCCTTTGTGTGGCAGCAAAAGATCCCCGCTATGCCCATATCAACAGCCTGGAAGATCTTTCTCCCCATCGGCTCGAAGAAATTGCTGAATTTTTCCGCAGTTACAAAAACCTTGAGAAGAAAGTAACTGAGATCAATGGCTGGCAAGGTGTAGATGCAGTGCAGTTCTTGGTAGATCAAGCGATTGTTGCCTACAATCAAGCAAATAAAAGTTAAGCAATCCGATCAATTTTCTTCTAGATCTGGTAACCAAGCTGGAGGCGAGGACAAGGAGAAAGCATTGCCCAAAAACCGATCAGCCTAAAAGCCCTAAACCTGAGTCAGGAGTAGCTCAGGTTGGCTACAAGTAACATTCAAGCTGGTTTGGTACTGATTTTCAAAGGCACTTTTCTTGTAATCAAGGCTCCAAAGCTCCAAGGTACATTGATCGCCGACTTGGGTAGGCGTAATTTCTAAGTGGCACTGCCTTGGCTTGAGTTGACAGGTAAGTTTTACACTTGCTACTGCGCCAATCTGGCGACGATCTAAGGCTACTGCCAGGCGCAGAAATGGAAATACCTGCTCGACAAAACTGCGCAAGCGTTTATTTACCATCAGGCGGCGCAAATTCTCATGACGCTTCTTCGGCTCACTTTTGCGATGATATCGGGCGAGATTAGCGATCGCTTCGATCTCCGACTCGGTAAAGCCAAGTAGCCCGCCATGCCTGATCAAATAGTAAGAATGTTTGTGATGCGAGTCGTGGTTAACAAAGTGACCGCAGTTATGCAAAATTGCCGCCGCCCATAACAGTTTGCGTTCCATGTCACCCCAGCTGTGCAATACGCCTTTTGCCTGGTCAAAAAGACTAAGCGCGATTTTGGCAACTTGATGACTGTAGGCGAGATTTACTTGATATTTGTGAGCTAATTTGATCACGCTGCGATCGCACACTGAGCTTTGGTAACGCAGACGGTCTTCAATCATGCCGCGATTGATCATCCAGTCTACGATCAAGCCCTCGCGCAAGGCTCGATTACAAAGAGTGATTTTTGTCGCGCCCAACAAGCGCATGGTTTCTAGCAAGATTACTGATCCCGCTACGATGATCTCTGCCCTTTTTTCTTTGACCCATACTACGCGATCGCTCAAATTTGATCGCCGCAGACGCTGTACCGCCCGCTCCACTTCACCAATAGTTACTTCATAGCCCAACAAATTAGCTGGCAGCTCCAGATTTTTTTCCTTTGCTTGCATAATTGCCACAGCTTCAATCGTGCCAGAAGTGCCAATCAGTCGCACAGGGTGCCCATTCAACTGTTCACGCAACTCCTCCGTAGGGCGCTCAATCATGCCTCGCACATAATCTCGCAATCGGTCAAAATCAGAATTAGAGATCGGATCGCTCTGCACAAATAGCTCGGTTAATCGCACTGCGCCAATTTTGGTACTGCTGAGGTATTCGGGATCATGTACATCGCCCAAAATCAACTCTGAGGAGCCACCACCAATATCAAACACCACATGGGACTTACCTTCAAACTCGGTGGCTGACAACACACCCAAATAAATGCGCCGGGCCTCCTCTAAGCCAGAAATTAGCTCTACTTGAATACCTGTTTGCTGCTCAATTTTTTCGATAAACTCCAGCCCATTGGGAGCCTCACGCGTAGCACTGGTAGCAACTGCCACGATTTCATCTACTGCCAAGGCTTGACAAATCTCGCGACACCGCTGAAGTGCAAATAGCGATCGCTCCATCGCTTCAGGTGTCAAATCTCCAGTTTTAGTACAACGTTCCCCTAGGCGCACCGTGGCTTTTTCACTAGCTACAATCGTAAAACTAGGTAAGCTGGGCTGCACCCTTACCACCACCATGTGAATTGAATTGGTGCCGATGTCGATCGCGGCAATGATTTTTTCGGACTGCATGAACTTAGCAAAGGGGAGCGAAGGGAATAGATTAATCCCAAGTTGGCAAGAATTTGCTTAGCCTTGGTAGGATAGAAAGCTAATTTACGCCAAAAGGTGGATGTTTAACCATTATGCAGGAATTATTGCAACTAGGTGTAGACGGCATTGCCGTAGGTAGCATTCTAGCCCTGGCTGCTGTGGGTCTAACTTTGACTTTTGGCATATTGCGGCTCTCCAATTTTGCCCACGGTGATTTACTTACCTTAGGCGCATACATCGCATTTTTTTTTAATCGCTTATTTGGGGAGGCAGGTTGGAGTATTTGGCTATCTGTGCCCTTGGGCTGTATCGTAACTGTGGCAATTAGTTTGCTGATAGATCAAATCCTGTGGAAAAACCTCCGCCGCCAAAAGGCAACGCCGACCGCCACGATGATTGCCTCCCTGGGTATGGCACTGGTATTACGCAACATGATTATTTTGATTTGGGGTGCTGCGCCTCAACGTTATAATTTACCGACCTTTGAAGCAGTGAAAATTTTTGGATTACTGATTACCCGTAATGGGATGATCACAATTGGGTTGGCTGGAATTGTGATTTTTGCAATTTATTATTTACTCCAAAATACTAAAATTGGCAAAGCCATGCGAGCGGTGGCAGACAATCCTGAACTAGCAAAAATTACTGGGATCAATGTAGATCGGGTCATATTTTGGACTTGGGTGATCTCTGCGGCAAGTGCGGCTTTGGGTGGCTGTATGTTTGGGCTGAAGACTAATTTGGGACCAAATATGGGCTGGTCGTTGATTCTGCCAATTTTTGCTTCAATGATCTTGGGTGGCATTGGTAATCCCTACGGCGCGATCGCGGGAGCAATGATTATTGGTTCAGCCCAAGAAGTCAGTACTTACTGTCCTGTTAGTCTAGGAGATTTGGCTCGGTACTGCATTGGCACAGAATATAAACTGGGAGTAGGATTGGTGATCATGATTTTAGTGTTACTCTTCCGCCCCCAAGGACTTTTCAAAGGTACCTTTTAAATATGGCTCTTTCCCATGCTCAAATACTCGACCAACAAACTGCTCAGCTTTTAGCCAATGCTCCCTCTGACTTTGCCGCTAAGTTTGCGGTGCAGGCGATCGCGCCAGTTTTAAAAACCATTGCCTTAGAGTTGCGCCACACTCATTACTACATCATCCAAAATCAAAAAAATGGTAGTTGGGCATTGAGTAATCTCAGTCACCGTCAAATGCCAGAGCTTGCCAAAAATGTGGTCTATGCCTATAGCGATCGCAATGATGCGAATACAGTTCGCCTAAAACAGATGCCCCAAGACACCGTATGCCAAGGGGTAGATTTAATTTTTTTATTATTTAAACTGGTGAGCATGAAAGAAGTTGACAGCCTGATCCTATTTGAGCAACCTACCAACACTAACCAGGGAACCGAAATTGTGCGGGCAGAGATTGAGCAACTTTGGCAAACTCAGGTTCAAAGAATGAGACAGCACTTAGCCTAGTTATTAGGGGCTAAATCATTTGGGCAAGTAAACGGCGGCAAACTCTGCCCCAACTTTAATTAAAGGCGCTAAAACTACTACAGCAGCCGAGGCTGTAACCACGGTGAATGACGAATTGGCAAGGCGATCAGCAGCTTTTTGGTAGGCATCACTTACTTTTGAAAAAACCTCAAAGTTCAGTTGGAGATTAGCCACATCTGCCTTCAAATTTCCAACATCTGTTTTCAGACTGCCAACATCTGTTTTCAACCCTAAAAGTTCCGAATCGATTCTATCCATTCTGTTAAGAATTTCAGTTGCCGATTCGGGGCGTTCTGTTAAAGATATTTGGGTCATAGAAATAACTAGAATCAGAACTTTTATTCAGTTTACTTTTTCTTTCTGTTCTTGCTGGCGGTAGCAGTCGCATCTACCAATTCCAATTCAGATTGGCGAAAAGAGACCAACTTATCCCAGTTTCCGCCTTCAAACAGCACCGCAACTCTGCCATCGGTAACTCGCTGCACCTGTCCTTCAAAGCCAAAGTAGGTATCACCACTGTTAGTGATTCTGACTAAGGAGCCAGGGAAAATAATTTCGCTCATAAGTTTGGGAATTCAGGGATAAAGAATACTTTCATTTTAGACAGTAGAGCGAAGCGATCGCTAAATCTTTGCCTCTAACTTTTCTAAAACCTCTACCAATCGGGTTTGGGTATCTGCCACGGCATCGACTGTTACTTTTTCTACTGCTTCCGACTGCCTTCTGACTGTAGTGATCGCTTTAATCATCACAAAAATCACAAACGCAATCACAATAAAATTTAATATAGCTGCCAAAAACTTACCGTATAAAATGCCCTCAAACGAAAGCTTTGCTAGGTCATCGACTTTCGCCGCAGCCAGAGCAGGTTTGAGAATTACTGGAGTGATAATATCCGCAATAAAAGATTCAACGATCTTACCAAATGCACCGCCGATAATTACCGCCACGGCTATATCCATCACATTACCCTTAGCAATGAATGCTTGAAACTCAGCTAAAAAGCCTGATGTCGCTGTTCTTCCTCTTCTTAATGTCATGGTTTTACACTGGTAAGTCTTTTAGTCGAATTTTAAAATTAAAAAAGCCTACATCTCGAGTATGAGAGTAGACTTTCGATGTATAAGAATACTTTAGAAATAACAAAATCTGAAGTTTTTGACCAAATTCTGACTAAAACAGACCTAAAGTTAAAGATTTGTCGATGGGTAAGGTTGCACCAATACCAAGATAAATGGTGAAAACAGTGCTGAGCAAGAACACTATCATCGCTACGGGACGACGAAAAGGGTTTTGAAACTTGTTCACATTTTCAATAAATGGAATTAACAGCAAGCCCGCAGGTACGGAAGCCATCAATACAATACCCAGAAGCTTGTTGGGGCAAACTCGCAAAATTTGGAAGACAGGATAGAGGAACCACTCTGGCAAAATTTCCAAGGGTGTGGCGAAGGGATTAGCAGGCTCACCAATCAAAGTCGGATCAAGTACAGCCAAACCTACACATAGGGCGATTGTACCCAGAATACATACAGGGAACATATAGAGCAGGTCGTTGGGCCAAGCAGGTTCGCCATAGTAGTTGTGACCCATGTTTTGCTCAAGTTTGGCACGCAAGATTGGATCATTTAGATCAGGGAGCTTTTCAACTTTTGACATGATATTTATTTATTTGTTAAAGATTATATACGTCGAACCATAGAGGGATAATTTCTGCCGTTTTAAGAAATTGAAACCACTAGTGATTACAAATGGTGATTACAAAGGACCCGAAATACCTTGCTTACGGATCATCAAGAAGTGAGCCAACATAAACACAGCGATTAGCCAAGGCAATACAAAAGTATGCAGGCTGTAGAAACGGGTGAGAGTGGCTTGACCAACGCTTTCGCTACCACGCAATAGTTCCACAATTGTAGAGCCTACTATGGGAATTGCCTCTGGCACACCAGATACGATTTTTACTGCCCAATAACCAACTTGATCCGAAGGTAAATAATAATCAGTTACATCAAAGGAAATAGTGATCACAGCCAAGATCACGCCAGTTACCCAAGTCAACTCACGCTGTTTTTTGAAACCACCAGTCAAATAAACACGGAAAACGTGCAAGATCATCATTAGTACCATCATGCTTGCCGACCAGCGATGCACGGAGCGAATCAACCAGCCAAAGTTCACATCGGTCATCAGGTAGCGCACGGAGTCAAATGCTTCAGCTACAGTTGGCTTGTAGTAGAAGGTCATCGCAAACCCTGTAGCAAACTGAATCAAAAAGCAGGTAAGGGTGATACCGCCCAGGCAGTAAAAAATATTTACATGGGGGGGAACGTATTTGCTGGCTATGTCTTCAGTAATCGCCTCAATTTCTAGACGCTCATTAAACCATTCGTAAACTTTGCTCATTTGAAAAACCTATAAATTTTTTGTGCTTATAATTTTGCCTTGAAATCTGGGCTGGAAGTGTTATATAGACAAATGCGTATTCAGATGTGTATGTAGTGCAGCGATCGTAGCCAATTACTTAAGATCATATGTACTTCAAGCTGAGTGTAAAAATATTTAATATTAGTTAATGTTTGAGCATATTTTGACCTTGGATCATAAAGCTCTAATCAAGCTTTAACTAACCAGCCGCTCTCTCAGGATTTTGAAGCGACTCAATCAAATATTCTTGATAATCCCTACTCGTCGGAATCTTCACGCTTAGCATAATCTTTCCAAAACTCCTTAGCTAACTTAATATCTCGATCCTGCGAACCCTTATCACCACCACACAACAACAGCAACAACATCGAGCCAATCTGCCCAAAATAAACGCGATCGCCCACACCATAATCGATCTTGAGTTCGCATACACCATCACCTACCGATCTGTAGTTACCTAAATTTCCTAACGCTACCCTTTTAAGTCTAGCTGCTATTTTATCCTGCGCCCCGCGATCGCGTAAGCTATCAAGCCATTTACTAAAAGGACGCGAACCATCATCTCTTGTATATTCACGAATTTTTTTAGGTTGCAACTCCATAAAACAGGGACAGATACAGACATTTATTATCTTCCATCAAATGTCCTTCATTTTCACAGGCTAAGCCGATAAATTGAAGACTGAAAGTTTTGTGAAACATACGTTTAGGCTAGTAAATTGCATGACGATGCATGACTACCCTCACTTTTTAGTGCCAACCAAAACGCCAAATCGCACTAAACCAGAAGCAAAACCACGACTCATCAATCTCAAGGACATAGCCGCCGTAAGTGTTGTTAGTCCTGATCGCCATACTGCCAGAAAAGTCTCAGGTGTGAGAAAAGAAGTGATTACCACATCCCAAAATGGAGCCACTTGTTTTGACCAATCCACCGTGCGCAGATTTTGGAAGTTTAGAGATTCAGCAATTTCTAAGTATTCTGGTAGAGAAATCACAAATGGCAGGCAATACACGTCATAGATTCTTTGAAGATGTTTTTGCTCATAATTAGAGAGCGGTTTGGCATCAATTGGACGATGACACCAAGTTGCAAAAATTAGTTTTCCGCCTGGCTTGAGAACGCGATCGCATTCTTGCAAAAATTTGTGCTTATCAGGCATATGCTCACCACTTTCTAATGACCAAATCAAATCAAAAGAATTGTCAAGGAAAGGCATAAATAGGGCATCTGCTACCAGGAAGCTAGCGCGATCGCTCAGCCCTTTCTCAAACGCTCTTTCTTTTGCTCTAGATGCTTGAACTGGACTGAGGGTAATTCCAGTTACCTGGGCTTGGGGAAACTTTTTAGCTAGGTAAAGCGAACTACCACCTATGCCACAACCAAGATCGAGAATCTGTTTTGGTTCAGAGTCTAACTCTGCCCAATTCAATAATTCTTTAATCAAGTCGATTTGAGCTTGCTGGCGGTCTTTATTTTGGCTATTCTCACCTGAGCGATAAAAGCCGTGGTGCATATGCTCGCCCCAAGTACTTTCCCAAAGCGCAGATGATTGATCGTAAAGGCTTTGAATGCTTTGGTTGAGGGTTGGCATGGGATTGTAGTAAGGAGTACATTAAGCAACTTTACCCAAGATATACTAGGGTTTTGGTATGATAACAGTCATATCCATTGCGTTGTTAAGTTGCGGTTGAATCGGCGTGAATAATCAAGCGAGAAGTCAGATTGGCGGTCAAAAGGGCGGGACGAGCATTCCTGGGCAGTTTTGGCTAGTGGAAGAGAAGGATAGCTGCGGCGTTGGCTTTTTGGCTGATCGTCATAATCGAGCTACTCATGATTTGGTATCTAAAGCGCTGAAAGCCTTAAATTGCGTTGAACATCGAGGTGGTTGCAGTGCCGATCTAGATACTGGCGATGGCGCAGGCTTGATGACCGCGATTCCTTGGCAGCTGTTGGCAAGCGAAACGGCAATCAATCCTGAAACTATGGCTGTGGGCATGATCTTTTTACCGCAGGAGAGCGATCGCCAACAGATTTGTCGTGAGATGGTGGAGAAATGCGCTGTTGAAGAAGGCTTAAAGCTAGTCACTTGGCGAATTGTGCCAGTTTCTCCTGAAGTATTAGGCATTCAAGCACGCCAAAATCAGCCTCAAATTGAACAAGTAATCCTTGAAGCTGTACCAAATCTCTACTCCACCCTAGATCAAGCAATTTATCTAACTCGCCGCCGCATTAAGTTAGAAATTGAACGTCTTTATCCTGATTGGCACTCAGATTTTTATATCGCCTCTCTTTCACAACATACGATCACCTACAAGGGCATGGTGCGCTCCTCGATTTTGCGAGAGTTTTACGCCGACCTGCGCAATCCCGACTATGTTTCCGCCTTTGCGATTTACCACCGCCGCTTTAGCACCAACACCATGCCTAAGTGGCATTTGGCTCAGCCCATGCGTTTCCTGGGACACAATGGCGAAATCAACACTTTATTAGGCAATATCAACTGGTTTACCGCCAGACAGGGCGACTTGGCTCATCCCACATGGGGCGATCGGATCAAGGATATTGTGCCAGTGCTCAAGGCAAATGAAAGCGATTCTGCTACCCTCGATCACGTTTTTGAACTGTTAGTTGAAACTGGACGCGATCCCCTAGAAGCAATGATGATCATGGTGCCAGAGGCTTACAACGATCAGCCCGAATTGGCAGGGCGGAAAGAGGTAGTCGATTTTTATGCTTATTACAGTGGTTTGCAGGAATCTTGGGACGGGCCAGCACTATTAGCATTCAGCGATGGCAAAACTGTAGGGGCGGTATTGGATCGCAATGGTTTACGTCCTGCGCGATATGTGATCACCAAGTCTGGCTTAGTGATTGTCGGCTCAGAGGCTGGCACAGTGGAAATCGAAGAGTCAGAAATCTTAGAAAAGGGCAGACTGGGACCAGGACAAATGATGGCGGTGGATTTGGCTACCAACCAGATTTTGACCAATTGGCAAGTAAAAGAACGAGTTGCAAAGCTGCATCCCTATGGTGAATGGTTGGATAAATATCGTCAGACTCTAGCAAATCAAGCGTTCGAGTCGGAGCCTAAGCTAGATGAGCCTACCGCGCTTGCCTATCAAACTGCCTTTGGCTATACCTTTGAAGATGTAGACATGGTGGTGGAGTCAATGGCGCAAGATGGCAAGGAGCCAACCTTCTCCATGGGTGATGATGCGCCTCTGGCAGTGCTATCTTCTAAGCCCCACTTACTTTATGACTATTTCAAACAGCGTTTTGCCCAGGTGACTAATCCGCCGATTGATCCCTTGCGAGAAGGGATGGTGATGTCATTACAAATGATGCTTGGTAGGCGCGGTAACTTGCTAGAGGTGATGCCTGAGTTTGCCCGTCAGTTAAAAATTGATAGCCCAGTATTGAATGAAGCTGAATTGGCTGAAATTAGCAAATTAGGCTTTAGTACCAAGACTTTAACCATGCTCTTCCCAGTAAGTGCGGGGCCAAATGGCTTGGAATCAGCTTTGCAGCAGCTATGTGAGCAGGCAGTGGCGGCAGTTAATTCGGGCGCAGAAATTTTAATTTTGAGCGATCGCGGTTTAGATCTTGAAAATGCCTACATTCCAACCCTCTTGGCAGTGGGAGCAGTGCATCACCGCCTGATTGAACAAGGTCTAAGGATGCACTCATCGATTGTGGTAGAGACTGCCCAATGTTGGAGTACTCACCACTTTGCTTGCTTAATTGGCTACGGGGCTAGTGCAATTTGTCCTTACTTGGCATTGGAAACGGCGCGTCAATGGTGGTTTAAGCCCAAAACCCAAATGCAAATGGAACAAGGCAAAATCAAAAAATTAACGGTGCCAGAAGTGCAGGCAAGTTATCGCAAGGCGGTGGAGGCGGGTTTACTCAAAATTCTCTCAAAAATGGGAATTTCGCTACTTGCTAGCTACAACGGAGCCCAGATCTTTGAAGCGATCGGGATTGGTAAAGAAGTGATTTCTCTTTGTTTCAAGGGTACGACTTCACGGGTGGGCGGCATGACCCTAGCCGAGATTGCCTCCGAGGTGATCAGCTTCCATCATCAAGCTTTTCCGATGCATACCAAAAAGTTAGAAAACTATGGCTTCGTGCAGTATCGCCCAGGCGGTGAATACCACATGAATAGCCCTGAAATGGCAAAAGCACTACACAAAGCTGTAGCAGGTGAAGGCTATGACCATTACGAAATTTACCGCCAACAATTGCAAAGTCGCCCACCTACGGCACTGAGAGATCTTTTAGAATTCAATAGCGATCGCCAACCCATCTCCATTGAAGAAGTAGAGTCGGTCGAATCAATTATCAAGCGCTTTTGTACTGGTGCAATGTCTCTGGGCGCACTGAGTCGAGAAGCTCACGAAGTTTTAGCGATCGCCATGAATCGGATTGGCGGCAAGTCCAACTGTGGCGAGGGCGGTGAAGATCCTGTAAGGTTCTTGCAATTCAATGATGTGGATGCCAATGGTATTTCGCCAACTTTCCCGCACTTGAAAGGTCTGAAAAATGGCGACACGGCTAACTCTGCGATTAAGCAAATTGCTTCAGGTAGATTTGGCGTAACCCCTGCCTACTTAGTCAGTTCCGACCAGTTAGAGATCAAAATGGCCCAGGGGGCAAAACCAGGCGAAGGCGGACAGCTTCCAGGCGCAAAGGTAAGTGAATATATTGCGATGTTGCGCCACTCTAAGCCAGGCGTGCAGCTAATTTCACCACCGCCCCACCATGATATTTACTCGATTGAAGATTTAGCTCAGTTAATTTTTGACCTGCATCAAATTAATCCAGGCGCTAAAGTTTCGGTCAAGCTGGTAGCAGAAATTGGCATTGGCACGATCGCCGCAGGGGTAGCAAAGGCAAATGCGGATATTATCCAAATCTCAGGACATGATGGCGGTACAGGTGCATCGCCGCTAAGTTCGATCAAACACGCTGGTTCGCCCTGGGAATTGGGCTTGTCGGAAGTACATACGGTGTTAATTGAAAACCAACTACGCGATCGCGTGCTTCTGCGAGTTGATGGTGGCTTCAAAACTGGCTGGGATGTGATCATTGCTGCCTTATTGGGCGGTGAGGAATATGGCTTTGGTACTGCGGCGATGATTGCCGAGGGTTGCATCATGGCGCGGGTATGTCATACGAATAAATGCCCCGTCGGTGTAACTTCGCAACTAGAGCAACTGCGGAAGCGTTTTCCTGGTACACCCGAAAATGTGGTGAATTTTATGTACTTTGTTGCTGAAGAAGTACGTCAAATCCTGGCTAAGCTGGGCTATGGCTCGCTGCATGAACTAATCGGGCGTTCTGATTTGTTACGTCAACGTCAAGATCTAAAGCTGACCAAGGTTGCGGAAATCGATCTCACCTGTCTGACTCACCTACCCGATAGTAAGAGCGATCGCCAGTGGTTAAATCATACCGAAATGCCTCATAGCAATAATCAGGTGCTAGATGATCAACTTTTAGCAGATCCTGAAATCCAGGCAGCGGTCGCTAATCAAACTGATTTGGTCAAGCAATTTGAAATTCTGAATACTGATCGCTCGGTGGGCGCAAGGGTGGCAGGCGTAATTGCTAAACTCTACGGCAATTCTGGCTTAGCTAGTCAGTTACGGTTTGAATTTGCTGGCGCAGCAGGACAGAGCTTTGGCGCATTCAATTTACCAGGCATGGAGCTATACCTGACGGGCGAAGCCAATGACTATGTGGGTAAAGGCATGAGCGGCGGTGAAATTTGGATTAAGCCACCGAACGACTGTAATTATGACCCTAGCCAAAACGTGATCTTGGGTAATACCTGTCTCTATGGCGCGACTGGCGGCTACTTGTTGGCTAATGGCGGCGCAGGAGAGCGATTTGGCGTACGTAACTCTGGCGCGAAAGCAGTTGTAGAAAGCGTAGGCGATCACTGTTGTGAATAT